>CANLAQ010000053.1 GCA_947488235.1 Flavobacteriales bacterium
TTTCAGAAATAGAATATGTTTCTTTATTCAAATTACTCATCATCCAGGCAGCTAGTGAACTATTTCTGGCATTTTCAGTAGGCTGACTATCTCCAGAGGGATAAACGCTATTTACCCATGTTGTTCCAAACGAAGCAATTGCTTCATTAGTTTGATATGATAATGGTTGTGAAACAGATGATAAGGTTAATAGTTTTGAAACCGTCGTATTTAAACCGTCTGAAACTGATGTTTGAATTTGTTGTAAAGTAGGACCAAATAAAGTTCTTCTTAATAAATGACCAGCTTCTTTTGAAGTCCAACTACCTGAATAAGGTAATAAACTCAAAGAAATTGGTGAATCTATAATCTGTTCTGGACTCATAGTTGAAAAAATTTGCGATTAAAATACACATTTTCAACGTAACCAATAATACTTTACTCTTAAATTTAGTCCTTCACTAAACGTTTCACTTCAGTATTATTTTGAATTGTATAAATTTGAGAAGGTAATAGCGATGCGTCAAAATTAATTTTCTGATTAGTGAAATTAACAACCTTCAATTTTGATGTAACATTTTGACCATATACATCAAATAGCTGCACTTCATCTATACTTTCAAAATTACCAATAAATACAAAATGAGATTCTACTGGATTTGGAAATATAGTTACTGATTTATTAATATCTATTAAAGTTGATTTTATTTCTGAATAGGAATTCTTTCCATTAATATCAAATTGTCTTAACCTATAATAAGAAAAACCAATAAATGGATTTCTATCAATAAATGAATATTTCTTTAACACATTAGAAGTGCCATCCCCATCGATTTCATAAATAGAATTCCATATTTTACCATCATTCGATTTTTCAATATTCATTTTAACATTGTCAACTAGCTTAGAAATTGACCAGTTAATTTCTACTTCAGAATTACTTTTTGTTTTAACCTCAAAATTTAATAATTCTATAGGTAAAGCTACTCCACCATTAACTCCTAAAATAAATTCTGTCCCCGTTTGATTTGGTAGAACAATTGTGTTCGCCGTTTCATCTATAGTAAAAGCGAATTCTTGTAACCAATTAGTTGCATTTGAGATTCTTTTTGCAATAGATAAAGTAGATTCTTTGACTGGAGTAATACCAGGATGACCATCATAATTATAAGTAATAGAATATTTACCACCAGTTGAACCAAACATTTTAACACCAAAATAATCAAACTTAGATATATAAGTGTACAATCCTGGAGGAACGATATCATTTGGTATCTGATCAACACGATACATTTGAAATAAATCAGCTGTTCCATCAGTAATTGTAGCAGTTAAATCATCACCATGTGAATGCGCTAAATTAATATTTGACCCAGAAGAAACACCTGCTAACCAAATTGAAGCATCACCAATAGGAGCTCCTGATAAATTCCAAATTGGAGTATTTATCAATGTACCATCATTCCCATTTCCCTTAGAATCAACAAGTGTAGTACCTGAAGAAGAATCAAATTTCCAATAAGATAATAAATTAGAATAATTAACATTGCTAGCTGTAATTTTAGAACACATTCCATCCCTAATTTGAGATTGAGTTAATACAGTATTCCAAATTTTAATTTCATCTAGATTTCCATTAAAATTATTACATTGACAAGAACTTGGCTCTTGACGACCAATATTTACATCACCATTATCTAAAATAGGATTTGATAAACCTGATGAAGTAGATAAAACGCTACCATTTAAATAAAAAATCAATTCATTCGCTACTAAGTTAAAAGTAACAGCAACATGACTCCATTCATTTATTGGAATAGTACCTGTTGAATATTTCCAACCCATAACGTTATTGTAAAATCCTAAACAATGGGTTGCATCCGGATGTGTTTGAAATAGATATTGATAATTCCCTTTATCTATAATTGTATTATTTGAATTATCAGTCGGGTATATCCAGCCTTCAATTGTAAAGGAATTTTGTAAATCTAATGTTGCATTATCGGAAATCGATACATAATTTGTACCATCAAATTGTAAATTGTGCCCAGAACCAGGCTCTTGAGAAATTAGTGTAATTGGGGTAATTACAGTAAGAAATAAGTAAGTTAAAAATTTCATAAAGTGTATTAATTTAATTCGATTATAAAATTAAACTTACACTATGAAGTAGATAATGATTTAAATCATCGTTCTAATAAATCTTAGTAATATAAAAAGTCAATATTTCTTTGTATACCAGAAATTTTTGTACGCTTAACGGCACTGTTTTTAAACAACTCACGGAAAATATCTTCAGAAAGGTCCTGCCAATCAGCTTTAGACATTTTAAGTAATTGATCGTGTGGATTAAATTTGGCTTCAGAATGAGGTTTTGAAAAACGATTCCAAGGACAAACATCTTGACAAATATCGCATCCAAACATCCAATTATCCATTTTTCCTTTGAACTCGGTTGGAAGTATATGATCTTTTAATTCAATAGTTAAATAAGAAATGCATTTTGATCCATCTACAACATATGGTTCAACTATAGCATCAGTTGGACAAGCATCAATACAGCGAGTGCAAGTACCACAATAATCTTTCATAGGGCCATCAGGAATCAATTCCAAATCAAGAATTAATTCAGCGATAAAAAAGAAAGACCCATTTTTAGGGTGAATTAAATTAGAGTTTTTTCCAATCCATCCCAAACCACTCTTTTTAGCCCAAACTTTGTCCATAACTGGAGCGGAATCAACAAAAACGCGTCCTCCTACTTCACCGATTTCTTGATGAATAAACTTAAAAAGTTCTTTTAATTTATCTTTTATAACAAAATGGTAATCTTCGCCATAAGCATATTTAGATAGTTTAGGGGCATCATTGTCAATTTGTGACTCTGATGGATAATAATTTAATAAAAGTGATACAACAGATTTAGCATTATCGACAAGTAAACGAGGATCTAGACGCATATCAAAATGATTTGCCATATAATCCATTTTCCCATTTCGATTATCAGTTAACCATTTTTCTAATCTAGGTGCTTCTTCATTTAAAAAATCAGCTTTCGAAATACCGCAAAAGAAAAAGCCCAATTCTTTGGATTTATCTTTGATAAGTTTGGTGTGCTTTTCTTTTAAATTCATATATCCTCCCTCTTAATCCCCCTCCAAAGGGAGTAAATTAAAGTCATATTAAAATAATCCACCCTGAGTCCAACCAGCAGATTTCCCTAAATGCTTGAATGCTTTTTCAGTAGCTTTTCTACCTCTTGCTGTTCGCATTAAATAGCCTTCTTGAATTAAAAAAGGTTCATATACTTCTTCTAAAGTTCCAGCATTTTCGCCAATCGCAGTTGCAATAGTACTTAAACCAACTGGACCACCAGCAAATTTTTCGATAATAGCAGATAATATACGGTTATCCATTTCATCTAAACCACTTTGATCAACATTAAGTGCTTTCAAAGCAAGGTTTGTAATTTCTAAAGTTATAGTTCCGTCTCCCTTAATTTGCGCAAAATCTCTAACTCTTCTTAGCAAAGAATTAGCAATACGAGGCGTTCCTCTACTTCTCGTTGCAATTTGATATGCAGCAGTTTCATCTATCGGAATATCTAATAAATTTGAAGATCTTTCGATGATAGAAGTTAAAACCTTTGCATCGTAATATTCTAACCTTGAATTAATTCCAAAACGAGCCCTTAAAGGTGATGTTAATAAACCAGATCGTGTTGTAGCACCAATTAAAGTAAAAGGATTTAATGTAATTTGTACAGTACGTGCATTCGGTCCAGTATCAATAATTATATCGATAACATAATCCTCCATTGCTGAATACAAGTATTCTTCAATAACAGGACTCAAACGATGTATTTCATCTATAAATAAAACATCACCTGTGTTAAGATTGGTTAATAAACCTGCTAAATCTCCAGCTTTATCTAATACAGGACCACTTGTAACTTTAAAGCCAACACCTAATTCATTCGCAATAATACTAGCTAAAGTAGTTTTACCTAAACCTGGTGGGCCATGCAACAAAACATGATCTAAAGGCTCACCTCTTAATTTAGCAGCACGAACAAAAATATCTAGATTTTCAACAACATTATCTTGACCTGAAAAATCATTAAGCATCTTTGGACGAAGGACTTTATCATAATCCTTTTCACCATTACTTTCGGCTTCTTCTCTATAATCAAATGAATCTTCCAAACTACAAGTTTTATTCAAAAATACAAAAGCCCCTCCAAATGGAGAGGCTTCTAGTTAAATATTTATTTATTAATGC
Source organism: Flavobacteriales bacterium (assembly GCA_947488235.1). Classification (GTDB taxonomy): domain Bacteria; phylum Bacteroidota; class Bacteroidia; order Flavobacteriales_D; family Crocinitomicaceae; genus UBA952. Next base: position 4,261 of record CANLAQ010000053.1, read on the forward strand.
TCAATCTCACCATCAGCTAATGGAACATTTTGAGAAATAAAATCTTCTTCTGCACCTGGTTTAGAATAATCATAAGGCCATCTATGAACCGTAGGTAAATCTCCAGGCCAGTTACCGTGAACATGTTCCACAGGAGTAGTCCACTCTAAAGTGTTAGATCTCCATGGGTTTTGAACTGAAGCCGGACCTCTAAAAATACTATAGAAAAAATTAAATAAGAATACTAATTGACCTAAAGCTGAAATAATAGCAAAAACAGTAATAATTACATTTAAGTCAACCATCATTGCTTGAGAATTAGTATCGAATTCTCCATAAACTGAATAATCATAATAACGACGAGGAGCTCCTGCTAAACCAACAAAGTGCATTGGGAAAAACACTCCATAAGCGCCAAAAATAGTAATCCAAAAGTGAACATAACCTAAACGTTTGTTCATCATTTTACCATACATTTTTGGGAACCAATGATAAACACCAGCAAACATACCAAACACTGCAGACATACCCATTACAATATGAAAGTGAGCAACTACGAAATAAGTATCATGAATTGCGATATCTAAGGCTGAATCCGCTAAAATAATACCGGTAACACCACCAGTTATAAAAGTAGAAACCAAACCAATAGCAAACATCATAGCTGGAGTTAATACAATAGAACCTTTCCATAAAGTAGTAATATAATTAAATACTTTTACAGCAGATGGAATAGCAATTAATAAAGTAGTAAAAACGAATACACTTCCGATAAAAGGATTCATACCAGTAATAAACATATGGTGACCCCATACAATAAATGATAAGAACCCGATAGCTAAAATTGATCCAATCATCGCACGGTATCCAAAAATAGGTTTACGAGAATTAGTAGAAATAATTTCAGAAGATAAACCCAAAGCAGGTAATAATACAATATAAACCTCAGGATGACCTAAGAACCAAAATAAATGTTGATATAAAATTGGAGAACCACCATGATTTGCTAACATCTCACCACCAACAATAATGTCAGATAAATAAAAACTAGTACCAGCTAATCTATCCATCATCAGTAATAAAACTGCTGAAAACAATACAGGGAAAGATAATACACCTAAAATAGCAGTAACAAAGAAAGCCCAAATTGTAAGAGGCATTCTTGTCATAGTCATCCCTTTAGTTCGTAAATTTAAAATTGTAACTATGTAGTTAAGAGAACCTAATAAAGATGATACAACAAATATTGTCATAGATGCTAACCATAATGTCATACCTAAACCTGAACCACCAATTGCTTGAGGTAAAGCTGATAAAGGAGGGTAAATTGTCCAACCTGCCATTGCTGGTCCTGTTTCAATGAACAAAGAAACCAACATTATAATAGAAGAGAGTAGAAAGAACCAGTAAGAAAGCATATTCAAGAAACCACTCGCCATATCCCTAGCTCCAAGTTGTAATGGAATTAACATATTAGAGAAAGTTCCAGATAAACCACCCGTTAATAAGAAGAATACCATTATAGTACCGTGAATAGTAACCAAACCTAAGTACATATCCTCTTTTAAAACTCCACCTGGAGCCCAAGTTTCCCCTAAAAAGAAAGTTAAGAAATCTGAACTTTCACCTGGCCATGCTATCTGTATACGGAAAAGAATTGATAATAACATCGCAACAATTCCCATGAATACAGCAGTTAATAGAAACTGCTTACCAATCATTTTATGATCTTGACTGAAAATGTATTTTGAAACAAAACTTTCTTCATGGTGTCCATGAGCCTCATGGTTACCATGAGAATCGTGATGTCCGTGTGCTTCGTGCGCTACTGCCGCCATTTTATTTTATGTTTAAATTTAAATTCAATTAATTACATTTTTTCTACAACTGCTGAATCAGCTATAGCTTCCGCTAAAGGTGCAGCAGGAGCCGAAACAGGGAAATAAATTTGTTTAAAAGTTGAAGATTTTTTCTTAGAATCCATCCAATTTTTAAATTCAGCTTTACCTAAAACTACAACGATCATTTTCATTTTATAATGAGCACTACCACAAATTTTATTACATAAAAGAACATAATTAAATTTTGGATTATTCATCTTTACTCTCATATCCTTAGAAGTAATATCAGGAGTAAATTTAAAACGTGTAGTTAAACCAGGAACAGTATTCATTTGAGCTCTAAAATGTGGGAAATAAGCTGAATGAATAACATCCTTCGCACGGAAATTAAATTCATACTCTTTATTCTCACATAAAAATAAAGTATCTTTTTGAATAATATCATCCCAAGCATACTTATCAACTTTTGAATCATGATGCCCTCTCATTTGATAAAGTATACGAATTAATCTAGATTTTCTTTCTAAATCAACAATCATTTTTTCACGTTCTTCAGGAACTAATATGATTTTTTTATCATTTATCTTTTTCTCTAAAGCATTAATACCTGATACACCATTCTCCATTTGGAAAATTGCCGTATCAATTGTATTAGTAGTCATTAAAGCTAATTCGTTATTATCAGTTGTCAATTTATAATCAAATTTACCTAGTGTGTTATCATCACCTGAATAACGAGCTGTCCAATCAAATTGTTTTGAAAATAATTCAATATTAATAGATTCTTTAACAGCATCATCAGTAATAGTATTCCAACTTTTCAAACCTAGAATGATAATAATTGCTAAAACAACCGCAGGAACAACTGTCCATATCATTTCTAATTTATTATCGTGAGGAAAATAAAAAGCTTTAACTCCAGGTTTACGAATATATTTATATGAAAAAATAAACAATAAAGCATTTGTTAAGTAAAATACGATAATAATTATAACAAAGTTTAGATTTAATAGAGAATCTGTTTGTCTACCATGAATAGATGCTGCTTCACCTCTACCTGTCCAACCATAAGTTAACATCAAGTAAATGAATCCTATAAAAAGGAATCCCATAAAAACAAGCATTAAACGAGCGTTTAATCTGTTATCACGACTATTAGTTTCATGTTCTCCTTCATTTCTTAACTTAGAAGAAAGTTCATATAAGCGTACTAATTGAGCTATAGCTACAACTCCAAGTACTATTACGATTAATGCAATTAATTTGCTTCCCATCATTATTTATTTGACTGTGATAAACTTACTATTAAATCTCATGGTGAATCGACTCGTCCAAGAACGGGTGATTTACCGGTGTTAAAGGTGCTTTTGTTAAATTTTTCAGTATAGTTCTGATAAAAAAACCTGCTCCAACTAAAGCTAAACCAATTTCTAAAAAACCAATTGAAGCTGTTGCTCCCATAGATCCAGCAGAAACTAAAATATAAACATCTAACCAATGACCAATTAGAATAATACAACCTACAAAAGTTAAAATACCAGCATGACGTTTTGCTTCTCTAGACATTAAAACAACCATTGGAAAAGCAAAGTTAATAAAGAACATACCAAAGTATAAGAATTTATAGTGTTCGATACGCGTCATATAATAAACAACTTCTTCTCCAAGATTTGCATACCAAATTAACATAAATTGAGAGAACCATAAATAAGACCATAAGAAAGAAGTAGCAAATGTCCATTTTCCTAAATCATGAATATGACTATCGTTAACATTTGGTAAGTAACCTAATTTTTTTAAGTAAATAGTCAACATAACTAAAACAGTCATTGCTGAACACCACATACCTGCGAAACAGTACCAACCATATAAAGTAGAGAACCAATGAACATCAATAGACATTAACCAATCCCAAGCCGAAGAAGAACTAAAAACAGCAAAGAAAACTAAAAATACAGCAGATTTTCTATAATTCAAAAAGTGAATTTCAGTTCCCCCAACTCTATCTTCTTCTAAAGAACGATTTTTGAAACCTCTCCAGTATAAAAAGTAAACTACAAAATAAGCTAATGTTCTAATCCAAAAGAACAGTTTATTTAAATAAGCAGATTTTCCATCAATAATTTCATCATAATGATGAGAAGCAGGATTAGTAGTTTCTGGATCCATCCATAAATAAACATGTGCTCCATCTAAAAAAGTAATAATTAATAGAACAACTGCTAATATTCCCATACCATAAGGTAAAAAACCTGCAACAGCTTCAATTACTCTTTTAATAGATGCATACCATCCCGTTTCAGTTGCATATTGTAAAGCAAGGAAAAATAATGCTCCTAAGCCAATAGCAAAGAAATAAAAACCATTAATTAATCCGTTCGCCATTATACGTTGAACTAGATTGTGATCACCTACATGAGAAAATATCCCAATTGCAGTAAACAAAACACCTACTCCTAAAAGGATATTTGTAAGCGTTTTTGATTTATTTGTTACTTTGAATTCCATCTTCTTTCGTTAATGTGTTATTTTTTTGAGTAGCTTATTTTTTTGTTGTATCTGCTACTAAAGCAGTAGCTACATTTGAACCATCAGCAGCAAATGTTCCATAAGCTGAATTTTGAAACTTTTTAACATAATGAACCAACGTCCAAATTTCTTTCTTATTCAATAATGAAGAATGAGCACCCATAGCTCCCTTTCCATAGTAAATAGAGTAGAACATTTGACCCTCAGTAGCTAAAATAGTTGTGTAATTAGGTACTCCTGCATACGCACCACTAAGAACCATAGGTCCATTTCCATCACCTTTTTCTCCATGACAATGTGCACAGTTTGCGGTAAATAACTCTTTCCCTTTTTTGAAAGTTATTTCGGCATTCTCAGCAGTTAATTTAAAAGGATTAAGATCTCCTACTGCAAGAGCGTATTCATCATTTGCGGACAAACGATTACCATACATACCATGTGTTAATTTAAATGCCTCATTAGCCTTACGGAAATAAGGTAACATTAAATGAACTGTAGCAGAATCAGTACCATAATAAGGTATTGTATTAGCTGGCGGAACCAATGCAGAAATTCTACCTTTTACTCCTTCATTTTCTCTTCCTCTAATTTCACCATAATCAACATATGGTTCAATAGCTGGAGATCTATACATGTCTGGCATATACTCTGTACCAGAGCTATCAGCATTAGATGTACATGAGCCCAAAATAAATGTAGACGCTGCAACTATTGCTAAACTTGCTATTGCCTTGAATTTAATTTTCATCTGTCTTTATCAGTTTAATTTTGTCAGATCAAACACTTTTCAGTGATTTATGGCAAATTAATTAATTTCTTTTTGATCAATTTCTATTATTCCTGTTTGTTTCAACATTGAAAGTAATTCATCCTCTGAAAATTGAGAATTTTCTGAATGTTTTAATTCAATAACAAATTTATCATCGGTTGTACGAGGATCTGGATTTTGAGCTGGCATACCTGGTAATGTCTTATTTCTTAACAAATAAGTAATTGCCATTCCATGTGCAGCACACATTACTGTGAACTCAAACGTAATTGGTACAAATGCTAACATATTATCTAAATAAGTACCATTTGGTTTACCTCCAATATTCATTGGCCAATCAGTAATCATAAAGAAACGCATTCCGTATGTAGCTAATAATGTACCAGTGATTGCAAAAAGGAACGCAACAATACCTAAACGTGTTTGCTTAACTCCAATAATTGGATCAATTCCGTGAATTGGGAACGGTGAAAATACATCAGATACTTTAACCCCTTTTGCGACTAATAATTTTGCACCGTCTTTTAGTACATCATCATCGTCATACATTGCATAAATAACTTTCTCTGCCATGTCTGAATTATTGATTGTTTGAATTAGTATTATCTTCTACATGTCCATGATCTGAATGACCGTGATCATCATGTCCATGACTAGGAGCATTTTTGTAAGATTCACCTGAAGATTTCAAAATTGTTTTAACCTCATTTAAAGCCAATACAGGAAAGAATCGAGCAAACAATAAGAAAAATACGAAAAATATTCCAATTGTACCAACATATACACCTAAATCTATATGACTCGGGAAATGCATTGTCCAAGAAGATGGTAAATAATCTCTGTGTAAAGAAGTAACAATAATCACATAACGCTCAAACCACATACCGATATTTACTACAATTGAAATAATAAATGTAAAAACTAAACTTCTTCTTAATGGTCTTATCCACATTAATTGAGGAGAAATTACGTTACAAGTCATCATTGACCAATAAGCCCACCAATATGGTCCAGTTGCTCTATTAATAAATGCATATTGCTCATATTCAACTCCAGAATACCAAGAAACAAATAATTCAGTTAAATAAGCAACACCTACTATAGAACCTGTTACCATGATTACAATGTTCATATATTCAACGTGACGTACATGAATATAAGCTTCTAATCTCATTGCCTTTCGCATTACCAACATCAATGTTTGTACCATTGCGAATCCAGAGAATACAGCTCCAGCAACGAAGTAAGGAGGGAAAATTGTCGTATGCCATCCAGGAATAACAGAAGTAGCAAAGTCAAAAGATACAATCGAGTGAACCGAGAATACAAGAGGAGTAGCAACACCTGCTAAAACCAAAGAAACTAATTCAAAACGATTCCAGTTTTTAGCTCTACCTGACCATCCAAATGCAAGCATACTATACATTCTTTTTGGAATAGGTCTTTTAGCTCTGTCACGAATTGTAGCAAAATCAGGTATTAAACCAATGTACCAAAAAACTAATGATACTGATAAATACGTAGAAATTGCAAATACGTCCCATAATAATGGAGAGTTAAAGTTTACCCATAATGAACCAAACTGATTCGGAATAGGCATTGTCCAATAACCAACCCATAAACGACCCATGTGAATCAAAGGGAATGTACCTGCCATAAAAACGGCAAAAATTGTCATGGCCTCAGCAGAACGGTTTATCGCCATCCTCCATTTTTGACGAAACAATAACAGTACTGCAGAGATTAACGTACCAGCGTGACCGATACCTACCCACCATACAAAGTTTGTGATATCCCAAGCCCAACCAATTGTTTTGTTCAGACCCCAGACCCCGATACCAGTACCTAATAAATAGGCAATACATCCAACTCCGTAAATTCCAATAATTAAAGCAATACCAAAAAGTATATACCACATTCTTGGTGCTTTGTCCTCAATAGATCTACAAACGTCTTCCGTAACATCGTGATACGATTTGTGCCCTAATATGAGGGGTTCTCTAATTGCCGCTTCCTTATGCATTACAATTGTATTTATTCAATTAATGATGACTCTTTTTTTCTCCGTGTGCCTTAGAATGCCCAGCATTATGAGCTACTTCTTTTTCAACTTGTAGTGAATTCAATTCTGGATTGTGCTCGTTTCTAACTTTCACTTTATACCAGATATTTGGTTTTACTCCAACTTCTTCTAATGCTTGGTATGCTCTATCATCAGAAGAACTTTTTCTAACTTTAGAATTAACATCATTCCAATCACCCACTGTAATTGCTTTAGTTGGGCAAGCCTCAGAACAAGCAGTTGCTAATGAACCATCTTGAACTGGAGTACCATCTTTCTTAGCTTCTAATTTAGTAGCTTGAATTCTTTGAACACAGAAAGAACATTTTTCCATAACCCCTCTTGTACGAACTGTAACATCAGGATTTAACACCATACGACCTAAATCATCTTGTGCTGGGTTCACTTCTGTGAATTTTTTATATGATGGGTAATTAAACCAGTTAAAACGACGTACTTCATACGGACAGTTATTTGCACAATATCTTGTACCAATACATCTGTTGTATGCCATTTGATTTAATCCTTCATTACTATGTGTTGTTGCAGCTACAGGACAAACAGTCTCACATGGAGCATGATTACAGTGGTGACATAACATTGGCATGTGAACCACCTTCGGATTAACAGATGCTATTTCAGCCTTATGATAATCGATTTCACCTTTACGAGTACCTACTGCAACCTCTTCATCCGAAGCAAAGTAACGGTCGATACGAATCCAATGCATCTCTCTTCCTCTTCTTACTTCGTCTTTACCAACAACTGGAACGTTGTTTTCAGATTGACAAGAAACCAAACAAGATCCACATCCGATACAAGAAGACAAATCAATTGTCATTCCCCATCTGTGACCAATATGTTCAACTGGATGAGCTTCCCAAAGGTCAGCTTCTCCAACAGGCATTTCAACGTGATTACCCTCTTTATCCATTACAGATAACATATGTTTAGGATTGAAAGCTGTTCTATCTTTTGATTTATAAATGTCGAAAGTAGTTTCACGAACAATTGAGTAACGTCCCATCACCGTGTGGTGAATTTGAGTTGCAGCAATTGGATACAAACCTT
>CANLAQ010000054.1 GCA_947488235.1 Flavobacteriales bacterium
GTAACATCAATAAATTGCTGACGCAATTCATCATTTGTACTTCTTTTAATTTTCCACTTCATGGATTGAGCAGTATGTTTCGACTCTGCATCATTAGGACCAAACATCATTAAAGCTGGCCACCAAAAGCGATTAAAAGCATCTTGAGCCATTGCTTTTTGCTCGGGAGTTCCTTTGCAAAGCGTGGACATAATCTCAAAACCTTGTCTTTGATGAAAGGATTCCTCTTTACATACCCGAACCATCGCCCGAGCGTATGGGCCATAAGAACAACGGCATAAAGGAACTTGATTCATAATTGCTGCACCATCAACCAACCAACCAATAGCGCCCATATCGGCCCAAGAAAGCGTTGGATAATTAAAAATGGAGGAATATTTTACTTTTCCAGAATGTAAATCATCAATAGTATCTTCTCGATCAGCACCAAGCGTTTCCACTGCGCTGTACAAATACAAACCATGACCAGCCTCATCTTGAACCTTAGCTAAAAGCACAGCTTTACGCCTTAAATTTGGCGCTCTTGTAATCCAGTTTCCTTCAGGCAACATTCCAACAACTTCTGAATGAGCATGTTGTGAAATTTGTCTAATTAAAGTTTGTCTGTAATTATCAGGCATCCAATCATTTGGTTCAATTTTGATGTCTTGGTCTATTTTCTGTTGAAATTTTTCTTCCAGCAGCTCCAAATTTTTATTTTCCATAGGAACACAACTTAGTAATACAAATATATGCTTTAGTACAATTAAGACAAACAATATTAGCATAACTTTGTTTAATTATTTCATAAACTATGCGTGAGATTTTCTTACTTTTGATACTTTAAAACCAACTAAATGTCACCGAAGTTTTTCCCTTTAACTGTAAAAGAAATTCGAAAGCTAACAAAAGATGCTGTTTCAATAGAATTTGATATCCCAAAAACTGAACAAGCGCACTTTCAATTTACTTCAGGACAGTATTTGACATTAAAAACGAATATTGCAGGAGCCGAGGTTAGAAGGTCTTATTCTTTATGTTCCTCGCCTTTTGAGAATAAATGGATAGTTGCTATAAAAAAAATTGAAAACGGAATATTTTCCAATTTCGCAACTCAAAAACTTAAAGTTGGGGACCAGATCGAAGTAATGAACCCCATGGGGAATTTTTCTCTTCAAAGTGCTTCTGGAAAACCAAGATCAATTGTTTTGTTCGCGGCTGGTAGCGGAATTACTCCTATGCTTTCCATCGCAAAGACACTCTTACATGAGGAACCCGACAGTGATGTTACCTTATTTTATGGTAATCAAGGATTTAAGACTATAATTTTTAGAGAAGAACTTGAGGCCTTAAAAAACACCTATATGAATAGGTTTAGATTGGTGCATATTTTTTCTCGTGAAAGTTTAGGCACTAAAATTCTACAAGGTCGCATTGATTATGAAAAGTGTCTGGCATTGCATACTGCTTTTCTAAAAAACCAAACTATTGACGGGGTCTATATTTGCGGACCAGAAACCATGATACTAGAAGTGCGTGATTGTTTGACTTCTTTAGGAATTGATAAAGAAAAAATTCATTTCGAATTATTTCATGCTGGCTTAGCCAAGAAAGAAACACATAAAGAAGAAATAGTAACAGGATTAGCAAGCGAAGTTGAAGTAATTATTGACGGAGATATAATCAGTTTAGCACTGCATACCAACGGAGAAAATATATTAGATGCAGCACAGAAAGCAGGAGGTGATTTGCCTTATGCCTGTAAAGGAGGCGTATGTTGCACCTGTAAAGCAAAAGTAATAGAGGGAACAGTTTCCATGGATGTTAATTATGCATTAGATGAAGAAGAAGTAGCCAACGGCTATATTCTCACTTGCCAATCGCACCCAACATCGGAACGGGTATTAATAACATTTGACGAATAAGGATGGGAATTTTTAAAATATTTAGTAAGAAAAAAGAAGTGAGCAGTAAATGGCATAGCCTTACTATTGTTAAGCTCACCAAGATTAGCAATGATACTACGGTGGTAACTTTTGGGATTCCAGAAGATCAAAAAGAGACCTTTGAATTTATTGCGGGTCAATATCTTACACTTGCTGTTGAATTGCAGGGAAAAGAAGAAAGACGCTCTTATTCCATTTGCAGCGGAGTGAATGAAGATTTATCTGTTGCTGTAAAGAAAGTTAAAGATGGAAAGGTTTCTACTTATTTAAATGATTCAGCGAAAATTGGAGATCAATTGGAAGTTATGGCTCCTGAGGGAAATTTCACCATTTCTAATGAAAAAACTAGTGTTGTATTCGCTGCTGGAAGTGGTATTACGCCCATTATATCCATCCTTAAAAACGGAGGGGCGGGACTCAATACACACCTTTTTTACGGTAATAAAACAAGTCAAGATATACTATTTAAAGAGTATCTTGATGGACAAGCGCAGGTGATTTCTACCCACTACCTGAGTCAAGAACAAGGAACGGGACATAAGGCGGGTAGATTAGATCGAACGGCCATTATGCATGAAATCAAGCAAAATTTAGACTTGCTTAAAGCGGATGTATTTCTATTGTGTGGCCCGGAGGAAATGATTAAAGATGCCTTGGATGCACTTCAATTTTTTGGTGTTTCGAAGGAAAAAATAAAATACGAACTCTTTACTACACCCGTATTATTAGCAACAAAGGAAGCTGAAAGTGATTTCAATGGAGAAAGTAAGGTAACGGTGACACTAGACCATGAAACTTTTAGTTTCAATATGAAAAGTAAGGGTAAAACAATTTTAGAGCTTGTAGAAAATCAAGGTTATGATGCCCCGTTTTCATGTCGCGGAGGTGTTTGTTGTTCTTGTAAAGCAAAAGTAACTGAAGGAAAGGCAGTAATGAAAATGAATTATTCACTGAGTGATAAAGAAGTGGAAGAAGGATACATATTAACTTGTCAAGCAACCCCTGCTTCTGCTGAAATTACGATAAGTTATGATCTATAAAACAATTGTAGTTACAGGTGCTAGCCGAGGCATTGGCAAGGCCTTAGTGGAGGAATTGGCTGCCAATAAACAACATCATGTTATTGCCTTGTCTAGAGACTTAAAAACAATGCAGCATAACTTTAATGCGCTAGAAAATGTAAGCAGCTATGCCTTTGATTTAGAATTAAATGTCAAAGCGCAGATTACAAGTATCACAGAAAAATACCCCAAGATTGATTTGTTGATTAACAATGCTGGCTATTTGGTAAAATCATCTATCCCCAATATTGAACGAAATCTTCTGATGAAATCATTCGAGATCAACTATTTTGGAGTAGTCGAATTGGTACAAGCCCTATTACCTAAAATGACCTCTGCTATAAGTCATATTGTGAACATAAGTTCCATGGGAGCTTTTCAAGGAAGTGTGAAATTTCCTGAATTAAGTGCTTACACATCAGCTAAAGCGGCATTGTGTAATTTTACTGAGCTATTTGCAGCAGAAAACGAGGGTGCCAATACGCGTATGAATTGCTTGTGTTTAGGTGCTGTTCAAACTGAAATGCTATCAGAAGCTTTTCCAGGATACGAAGCCTCTTGTCAACCTGAAGATATGGCGAAATTCATTGCTGATTTTGGTTTAAAAAGTCATTATTTTCTGAATGGTAAAATAATCCCTATTTCCTTATCAACGCCATAAAATCTTGGCTGTTGAAGCTGCGCTAAAATTGAGATATTTTTTAATATCTTTACCTTATGCGTAGGAAGTATTTCTTATTTATTTTATTTCTTCTTTTTTGCAGTCTGCAAGAAGCAAATGCACAAGATATCCATTGGTCTCAGTACAATGAAAATCCATTATTTCAAAATCCAGCCAATGCTGGAAATTTCAAGGGAGACTTGCGATTTACCGGAAATTTTAGAGATCAATGGCGCAGTGTTTCTGTTCCCTTTAGCACATTTTCTGGCGCAATTGATAAACAATATAAATCTTTAGGATTGGGATTACTTATGTTTCATGATCAAGCTGGTGATGGAAAATTAAGTACGCTTGAAATTCAAGGCAACTTGGCTTACGGGATCAGTTTAACGAAGGACAAAAAACATTCACTGAGGGTTGGAGCGAATATTGGAATGAATCACAGACAAGTGAATTGGAATAATTTCTATTTTGACAGTCAGTACAATGGATATATTTTTAACCCAGGACTACCCACCAATGAAAATTTTCAAAGTGATCAAAAAACAAATTTTTCTATCGGAACAGGCTTGGCTTACGAATGGATTCAAAAAGAAAGACAAAAAACGAATATCGGAATTGGAATCTACAATATAAATCAACCGAATCAGGGCTTTTATAATCAAGAAATTAAAAGACCCGTTAGAATGACCTTGTATGTAAAACAGAGTATTAAAATAAAGGAAAATATGGATCTAATTCCTAGTTTTCAATTCCAAAGTCAAGGGGTCTACAAAGAATTGAATTTAGGGTCATCGATAAAATATTATTTAAAAACGAAAGACTTTTCTTATCAAGCGCTCTATGCAGGACTTTGGATGCGCAATAAAGATGCCTGTTTCCTTACTGTAGGATATGATTATCAAGATTTTTTCATGGGATTAAGTTACGATGTCAATTTTTCTAAACTTGTACCTGCTAGTAATGCAAGGGGTGGCTTTGAAATTTCAGTACGCTATATTATTAATCGCTTTAAGCCTAAGCGAATTGAACACAGAGTATGTCCAGACTTTATCTAATTTTAATTTGTTTACTAGGCTTCAATTTTAATGGGGGAGCACAAGTAAAGCTGAAGGATTTGATCAGTTTTGCAGATGAACAATACAAAAAAGGAGATTTCTATTACGCTTGCGATTACTATCAACAAGCCTTAGCGATTGATTCAAATTCTCTTGAGCTGCGTTGGAAATATGCAGAAACACTTAGAGCATATAAAAACTATAGGGCTGCTGAAGAAGAATATGCCAAAATTTATGCTTTTGATGAAGGAGCCGTCTATCCAAATGCTTTACTCTATTTAGGATTAATGCAGAAGCAGAATGGTAAATATAAAATAGCACTAGCAAGTTTCAAATTGGCTAAAACGGCATTTGAAGACCCTACTAAATATGAATATAAAAAAATTGAACGCGAAATCGCCTCTTGCTATTGGGCGATACAACAGGGGCCAGACACCACTAGCATCGAGCATTTCGACGAAAGAATAAACACCTATGACGCCGAGTTTGGTCATCAACTTAAAGATGGGAAATTAATATTTTCTTCCCTAAAGGCAGACACCATTAATGCTGAAGAAGAAGTCTATGCAAAACATTATACCACTGCGCTTTACACCGTTAGCACTGCAGCGGATTCAACAGGAAAACCTAAAAAAATACAAGGTTTAAGTCAGGGAAAATCAAGTGTTGGCAATGCTAGTTTTGATGAGGAATCAGGTTATTTTTATTTTAGTATTTGTAACGATGAAGCTTTTAACTATAACTGTAAGATTGCAAGATTAAAAATAGTTGATGGCAAATGGGGGAAAGCAGATACATTATCTAGTATCATAAATGCTCCGAATAGTAACACAACAAATCCCATGCTTATTGATAATGATGGTAGAAAACTCTTGTATTTTTCGTCCAATAGATCCGGAGGGAAAGGAGAAATGGATATTTGGTGCAGTGAAATTATTGGTGATGGATTTGGAAGCGCCTTTAATGTGAATCAAATTAACAGCATTGAAAATGAAATTTGTCCTTGGTTCGATCAAAAAAATCAAAGATTATATTTCAGTTCCACATGGCACAATAACTTTGGGGGCTATGATGTCAATTTTGCTGATATCAATGGTGAAAAAATAAGTAAACCCAAAAATGCTGGTAGACCTATTAATAGTCCAGCGAATGATTTATATTATTTTGAGTCCAAAGATTCAGTTTTTGTCTCTTCTAATCGACTAGGAAGTTTCGCTAAAAAAAATCCAACCTGTTGTAGTGACATCTATTTTCAGATCATACCCCAACCCATACTTCCTCCCGATACCCTAATTGTAAATCAAATTGAAACGATTTTTCCTGTCAAAATTTATTTTGAAAATGACAATCCCAATCCAAAAAGTTGGGCTAAAACCAGCAATTTAAAATATTCTCAAACATTGGAAGCGTATCAAAAAATGTTCCCCACCTACTTAGCCGAAGGAGATTCCATCATTGAAACGAATAGTGAAAGTGAAAAATTAAGTGCTTTTTTTAATTTAAATGTCAATCAAGGCTATCAAGATTTATTAAAACTGACAGACACCTTAATCCTTTACTTAAGTCGTGGGGAACGCGTTCGTGTATTTGTAAGCGGAATGGCAAGTCCACTGCACCAGAGCCAATATAATGTAAACTTATCGCAGCGCCGTATTGAAACATTGCTCAATGAATGGAGGAAAAATGAAAATCCCATATTAAATGCTGCCTTAATCAATAAACAAATAGAAATCATTGAAATTCCTTTTGGTGAGTACCTGGCAAATCAAGAAACCAGTGATGATTTAAACAATAAGGCGCAATCGGTTTATTCTTATGATGCCAGTATAGAGCGAAGGGTTGAAGTAGTAGGCATAGATAAAAACAAGGAACTTGCCAATAGCGCATTAAAAGTACAACCTATGATTGTACATTTAAAGAAATCGGAACTAGGGAAACGAACAGCAGAATTTACGATCAAGAATAATAGCCTTGAACCCCAAACGATAAGCGCTATCGCAAGCACATCATCTGCATTAATAGTTATTGGTGATAAATTAAATGAAATCGTGGTTGCACCTCAGTCAGAAATCATGCTAAAAGTAAGCGTAGATATTTCAAAATTAGTAGGTTTGCAACTGCATAAGTTACAAATTAGTTTTACTGATAGCAGTCTTAATACTATGATTTATATTAGCACTGAAAATTAAAAAATAAAAATATTGGAAAGCATAACTGAGAAAAAATTAGCAAAGCCAAGACTTCACTTCATAGATATGGCGAGGAGTATCGCTATTTTAATGATGATTGAGGGTCATTTTACAGGAGCAGCTTTAGCCAACCAATATAGAGATGACGCCAATTTTTTCTTTGGTTTTTGGCATAATATGCATGGTCTTACATCACCCTTATTCTTTTCTGTAACAGGGGTCATATTTGTTTATTTAATGATTGGTAGCACTGAGGTACCTTATTTTCAAAATATTCGCGTAAAAAAAGGATACAAACGCATCTTAGAATTGTTGTTTTGGGGTTACATGATCCAGCTCAATTTATGGAGTATTGGTAAATCACTTTGGTGGGGAACACCTATCAATTTCGATTGGTTCTATGCTTTTCATGTACTTCAATCTATTGCCTTTGGATTGACCTTAATTCTACTCATATATGGCGCTTTTAAAATAATTGGAAAGCTCCCTTTGCACTTTTATTATTTTATTGCTGCAGCCATTCTTTTTGTTTTCTATTCCTATATGAAACATAGAATCACGCTAGACGAAAGCACCGGAGCGCACAATTACTGGCCTGCACATTTTCCTAAAATAATTCAAAATATGTTTTACGGACAATACAGCGACTTTAGTTTTGTTAGATTTTCTGGATACACTTTATTAGGAGGAATGGTCGGAAGTATTATTAAAACTTATGAGGTTCACGCCAAGAAATGGTGGTTCGGACTGAGTTTTATTCTTGTTGGAATTGCCTTGAATATGTTTATTATAAAGATTTTAAATAATGCAGACCATGTGTTGAGCGCAACGCATTACTTTGGAAAAACCTACTTGGCGCTAGACAGTACTTCCTTTGTTCGTTTCGGACAAGTATTAGTGGTATTGGGTGTCTTAATGTTGGTTGATGCCAATGTCAAATATAAGCCTGCCTTATTTCTAAAGTTAGGTCAAAATACACTTCAAATATATATTGTACATGTAATCATCTTATATGGTGGTATTATTGGCTTTGGATTGAAGCCTTTGGCATTTGATTTAGATAAGTCACCTTGGGAGTCGATTGCCATTTCCATAAGTGCTATGGTTGCTTTTACCATCATGGTTAAATATATTGAACCCTTGCGTGTATTATACAATAAGATTTTCGGAAAAATTAGAATTTTCAAAGATCGCGAGCAATCTTCAAATTAATTTTTAGACTTTTTCTTTGGTTTTGGAGGGGCTGCATACTGCAGATTACTGGTGTACATATGTTCACCGCATTCATCTTTAACTTTTAAATTTACCTTGTGCTTTCCTGGATATTTAAAAGTATGCTCCACTATTGGTTCATTGCTACTCTCACCATCATTAAAATACCAGGTTATACTTTTCGCATTTGGGTAATTGGCATAACAAGCTACTTTATATTTTCCTGGTTTTGGAGTTTCCTTTTTGATTGCATAATAATTATTTTCCAATTTATAGGTAGCCAAATTCTTCAGAACATATTCAGAGGCTTCCGTTTGAATGGTTTTCGCGACTTCAGCAGAGATGGTCTTGGTATAGGCACCAAGGGAGGATTCTTTAAAAATAGCAGTATAAAAAGTACATGCTGCTAAATAAGATCCATATTTACTTGGATGTGCAAAATCACTGTGATACAAGCTAATTTTCTTATGTTTATTGGCAACTTTTCTCCAAACCTCTCCTACTGGAACAATCGGAATATCAAACTTATTTCCAATGTAGCAATAACCATTACTGATACATTGTGTCATTTTATCATAGGAATCTATTTCTTCCCGATCCAAAAAACCTTCTTTGTATCCCCAAGTCATGTAAAAAAGAACATTAGCGCAAGGGCTATATTTTTTTACGGAGTCAATTATTTGACTTACATAAGGTACTGTGGCTGAATCTAAATATTGAGGGGTATATGATAACTCGCGAGAAAATCCTTGAAGAATAACATAATCCCACTTTTGTTTCTGAAAAGACTCATACATATCCGGTCTTTGGGTATGCTCACTAAAGGAAGCACCTGAACGCGTATTCATCTCTACATGGACAATTCTCCCTTTGGCTTTACAGATCTTTCTAAACATCACAGGCATTACATTCATATGGGTATATGAATTCCCAATGAACAAAATATTTAGTGTGTCAGATGGGGCCGCAAGCACTGATTTTCCAAACAGCGTAAAAAATAGGAAAGAAAATAATTTGGAGAGCGTTCTGATTTTCATGGAGTATTACTCAAGCTTAATTTTTCTTGCATTAATTTAAGTTCCGAAGCACTTGGTGTCAATTTAGTTCTTGTAAAATTTAAATCATCAGCAGCATTTATTGGAACCAAATGAATATGAGCATGGGGTACTTCAAGACCAATTACACTCCAACCAATCCGTTTACATGCTATAACCTTTTCCATGCGTAAGGATACTCCTTTAGCAAACACAATCATTTCTTGAAGAATGCTGTCTTGCAAGTCATAGATTCGATCTACTTCTATTTTAGGGATAACCAATACATGTCCAGCGACCAATGGATTAATATCGAGCAAGGCCATAAATTGATCGTTCTCTTCAATTGTATAAGAAGGAATTTCTCCTGAAACAATTTTAGAAAAGATGCTGCTCATTATCTAGATATATTGATGATTTCAAATTGAATTAAGCCACCAGGCGTTTGAATGTCTACGGTATCGCCTTGTTTTTTGCCTAACAAACCTTTTCCAATAGGAGAATCAATTGAAATTTTTCGCAATTTAAGATCTGCTTCATTCTCAGCCACTAAGGTGTAATCAATTTCCATTCCATTCGCTATGTTACGAATCTTCACAATAGAAAGAATATAAACCTTAGAATTATCAATATTGGTATCATCAATTAAGCGTGCATGAGCGACAATGTTTTCCATTTTCGAAATCTTCATTTCAAGAATTCCTTGAGCTTCTTTGGCAGCATCATATTCAGCATTCTCAGATAAATCTCCTTTATCTCTTGCTTCTGCAATTTGACTTGTAATTGATGGTCGTTGCACCGTTTTTAATTCATGCAATTCATCCTTCAATTTTTGTAGACCTGCGGCTGTATAATAATTTATTTGTGACATAATTCTAGGTTTATTAAACGCAAACAAGAGAGCCCGAAGAGCTCCCTTGAATTTTAATTATTTTATTTCTTTTATTTACTTTAAACTAATGGTAACACCAAGGGTATGAACTATACCAAATACACCAGCAAATCGTGAACAATATTCTAAACCAATTGCACTTTTAGATTTACCTACTATTGCATCAAGAGAGAAACCAGCTGTTGGACCTACTAAAGCATTTGATCTATTTTCTGCAGAAAAGATATTTTTCTCATACACATAACCCGCTCTTAAATTAAAGGCCATTTTTTCATTGGTTACTCCATAATCTAAACCTACACGATATTGGTCATTAGAGAATGAATTTGCTGTAAATCCCAAGGCTAATATTAATTTAGATTTATCTGTAAAGTTAAAATCATAAGAACCACCAATTGCTAATAGAGAAGGTAATTCAAATGTAGCCGATCGTTGTTCCAAAGATCCAATAAATCCTGTAGAAACATAAGTTACTTGCTGAGACAAACCATCTCCTTTATATTTCATCACTGGGCCAATATTTTTTAAAGCAATTCCGAATTTCACTTGGTCTTGTTCACCAGTTACATATCGAATTCCTGCATCAATAGCTATCCCACTTGCTTTCAAATTTGAAATACTTTCAGAAATAACTTTAAAATTGATCCCACCATAAATTGATGATGAAAATGCTTTAGCGTAACCAATATTAAAAATATTAGACTTAGGAGAAAAATAACCGATATTTCCTTCAGGATTTGAAACAGTAGTAATTGGAATATCACCATAATTCATTGCCTGAATACTTACAGCAAATACACTTGATTCTGAAATCCTATGAGCAAATCCAGCCGAATTGAAACCAATTCCAGCAGAACCCATCCAATTAGAATAATTGAATTTAATTTGTGTTTTATCTGTAAATGCCAAACCTGCAATATTTGCATAAGTAGCTTCTATACCATTTATACTTGCAATACCAGCATCTCCCATTGCAGCACCTCTTGCCCATGGATTAACCAAAAGATGAGAAGCGCCGGCTGATCCAACGCGGTCTTCATTTCCCGCAAAGGTATGTGAAGCAGCTGTTGCAACTAAAATGAGGCACCAATTTGATAATTTCATTATTGAATTTTTCATATCTTATTCTACTAAAATTAAATACCTTGTAAGTCTACTTGTCTTAGTCCACCGAAGAACTTAAGAACACGCTCACCTACAACATTTCCTTTGTTATCATATACTTCAACATGTATTAGATACACACCCCCAGCTATTGGAATTGCCTTGTTATTGGTCAAATCCCAATCTAATGATGTAATTGGACTATCTTTCTTAAAAGAGCGGATCAATTTACCATTTACTGAATATATTTTAACAATACATTTCTCAGGTAGATTGGTAATCTTAACGCGTGTATCTAATCTACTTCTTTCATATTCAGAGAAAGCATAGTAAGGATTAGGAACCACATTAATCATTTTTAATGCATCTTTTAATTGATCACTTGAAGCAGTTACAGTAGCAATGTCATCCATTGACCAAGAATACATAGGTCTACCATTGTTAGCTCCTGTTGCTGTGAAGTTTTTGTATTCTTTGTTCATTCTCAATTTAATGATCATATCCGTCGACAACAAAGTTTGACCAGGTGTCAAGATTGGATAAGAGATCCAAGAAAGAC
>CANLAQ010000055.1 GCA_947488235.1 Flavobacteriales bacterium
GCAGGAGTCTTCATGTATGTCGATGGTCAAAAATCTTTGGGAGGGAAGTTGGTTGTATTTCCTTACGATGACTTTAAAAAAATAAGTACAGCACTTCCTTTGGGAGAATTCGAGGAACAAAAGAGAGCTTCTACTACTTTTACTTTTAAAGATTATGATCAACTCGTAGATTGTCCCATTGAAATTGGTAATCAAGAAGTGTTTGAATTTATGGCTGCAGGGGTAAAACATACAGTAGCCATGTATGGAGAGGGTAATTATAATGTCTCAGATCTTAAAAGAGATATGGCCAAAGTAATTGAAGCTGAAACCGCTGTTTTTGGCGTGAATCCGAATAAAAATTATCTATTTATTATTCATAATGTAGTAGATGGTCAAGGTGGATTAGAACATTGTAATTCTACCACTTTAAGTGTTAATCGATGGGCGTATGCAGGAAGTGAATATTTGGGTTTTATCAATCTTGTCGCACATGAATATTTTCATCTTTGGAATGTAAAACGAATCAGACCCATTGAACTAGGTCCTTTTGATTACGATCATGAGGTTTATACTTCCTTGTTATGGGTTATGGAAGGAGTTACTTCTTATTATGATGAATTAATCATGCGCAGAGCAGGGTTTTATTCTCAAGAGACTTTTTTAAATAAATTAATGAGTTCTATTAATTATGTAGAAGGAAGTGTTGGATCTAGAGTTCAGCCTGTTGCTCATGCTAGTTTTGATGCTTGGATTAAAGCGTATCGTCCTTCGGAAAACAGCGCGAATACTTCCATGACATATTATTCTCGTGGTTCTGTTTTAGGAGCGGTCTTAGATGCGAAAATTATCTCGAATACAAAAGGTAAAAAATGCTTAGATGATTTTATGAAACAGCTGTATTCAGTTTATTATCTAAAATTAAATAGAGGATTTACCGAAGCAGAATTTAAAAAGGAATTAAGTGATTTTATGGGGCAAGACATGAGTGACTTTTTTGCTCGTTATGTCGATGGGACTGAAGTTATACCTTATGCATCCATCTTTGGTGAGTTGGGTGTAAAAGTAAAAGAAACCACGAGTACAGTTCCATCTTTTGGCGCTAGTGTTCGCGACGAAGGTGGAGCTGTTATGGTTAAATCAATTCGTGCAGGTTCCGCTGCTGAAGAGGCTGGACTTTCAGTTAACGACGAAATCATAGGCTGTAATGGCTACAGAATGAGCCAAGGAATGTTAGACGGTATCATGAATGGATTGGCTCTCAATGATGAGGTTGAATTATTAATTTCAAGAGACGAAATACTCCAAACCGTGAAGGTTAAAATTTCTTCTTACACACGACCAAGTTTTTCGCTTAAATCAGAAGCTACACCTTCGGCATTGTATAATTTCTGGCTGAGGTAGAAATTAATCTTCCAAAATCTTCAAATTCGCAAAGCGAAGTAACACCACTTTACTTCCGTGATGTGGAAAGAAAATAGCAGCTTTTTGATCGGCGCCACTTCCTTCTAATTTAGTGACTTTTCCTTTTCCAAAGCGATCGTGTTCTACATTCGAACCTACCATTATTCCAGTATTGGAAGGTGCTGATTTTGAATGCGTACTCGCAGTAATATCCTTCATCGATCTCAGCGTATTGGGCGGAGTATTTAGGGATTTGTTTAAACCTCCACTTGCTGGTCTTTCAAATCCTCCTCCCATTAATGACCTACCTTGACCTCTAACTGGTGTTTCAAATTGAAGGTAAATCGAGTCAATTTCATCAATAAATCTACTGGGCTCGCACATAACTGATTGTCCCCAAGTGAAGCGAGATCCTGCATACGAAAGGGTACAGGTAACCATAGCGCGTGTGACTGCGACATAAAATAATCGGCGTTCTTCTTCTAATTCACTTCTTGTATTGAGTGCCATTTGTGAGGGAAAGAGATTTTCTTCAAGACCTACAATATAGACATGAGGGAATTCTAATCCTTTACTCGAATGTATGGTCATCATGGAAACATGATTTCTATCCTCTGGACTTTCTTGATCTGCATCTGTCAATAAGGCAACCTCAATCATGAAATCTGGGAGCGTTCGCAACTCATCTTCTTCACCGCTTTTTACAAATTCTTGAATACCGGCAAGTAATTCTTCGACATTCTGAACGCGCTCTACTTCTTCAGGACCTTTGTTTTTATCGTCCATTAATTCTTTATAAATACCGGATGATTTTGATATTAATTCGGCCAAATCAAAGGCGTTTACTTTATTGACTTGAGCTTGAAAACTCTGAATCATGGTCACAAATTCGTAGATTCTTCCCTTAGTCGGATTGTTTATGTCAACTGGGTAGGCATCAAAATCAGTAATGACATCCCACATGCTAACATTATATTTTGTTGCTGCAATGATGATGTTTTCGACACTCGTTTTACCAATGGCTCTTTTGGGGTAGTTGATGACACGCTTAAGTGCTTCTTCATCTCTTGGATTGGCAGTAAGTCTAAAATAAGCTAAAATATCCTTGATTTCTTTTCTTTGGTAAAAGGAAAGTCCACCATAAATCTTATAAGGAATATTTAGTTTTCGAAGCGCTTCCTCAAAAGATCTGGATTGTTTATTGGTTCGATATAAAATCGCAAAATCATTAAAGGTTTTTGCGGAGGATTGTTTAGCATCGAATATTTTATTTGAAATCACACGACCTTCTTCATTGTCCGTTAAAGTACGAACGACCGCTATTTTATTTCCAATGGTGTTGTCAGTCCAAACATGCTTGTTAATTTGATCTTTATTTTTTTTGATGACACTATTGGCTGCTTCAACAATATTTTTGGTGCTGCGGTAATTTTGCTCTAATTTATAAAGTTTAAAATCTGGGTAATCTTGTCTGAAATTCAAAATATTTTTAATATTCGCTCCTCTAAAAGAATAAATACTTTGGGCATCATCGCCAACCACACAAATATTCTCGTAGGCAGCTGCCATCTTTTTCACGATTAAATATTGGGCATAGTTGGTATCTTGGTACTCATCGACAAGGATGTACTTGAATTTTTGCTGGTAGTAATGTAAAACATCTGGAAAATCACGCAAAAGGACATTGGTGAAATACAGTAAATCATCAAAATCCATTGCGCCAGCTCTTTGACAACGATTCGCATAAATAGCATAAATGCGTTTCATTTCTGGTCTTCGAGATTGCTTGTCTTCTAATTGAATGTCTTCATTTACGGTGTATGCTTCAGGAGAAATAAGATTGTTTTTTGCGGAAGAGATTCTTCCATAAACCATATTTGCTTTATAAGTTTTATCATCCAGATTATTTTCCTTGATGATGTCCTTTATTAAACTTTTAGCATCCTGAGTATCATAAATGGTGAAATTACTTGGGAATCCAATTCTGTCGGCATTGTATCTTAATATTTTTGCAAAAACAGAGTGAAAAGTACCCATGGTAATATTCTTAGCATCGGTTCCGCCTAAAATTTTACCGATGCGTTCCGACATTTCTCGTGCGGCTTTATTGGTGAAAGTGAGGGATAAAATATTAAAAGGATCCACTCCATTTTCGATCATGTGAGCAATGCGATAGGTGAGTACCCTTGTTTTTCCAGAGCCTGCACCTGCAATTACCATGGTCGGACCATGAATATTTTCAACTGCTACGCGTTGACTTTCATTTAATTCTTCGAGATAGGACATGCTGTAATTAAGTGATTCAAAAATACAAACTTATCTCGCGCCAATTTCACCTAAAATTCCTTAGTTTTAAACAATGATTTTCGTTTGATAATTTCAAGTAATGGGCAATACAAAATTATGGTTCAGTTTATTCAATATTTCAGGTCAATATAAAGGCCATGAAACAGGATTTGTCTCCTTGGATGCATTCGAATGGGTCCAAGTTTTTCAGGAGAACAGCCAGGGATTAAAAGATGAAATTGCTGCATTTTTGTCACAGAACAATACTCCAAATCCTTATTTTAAAATGGAGATGGTTACGCAAGATCTCGGATACAGGACGCTTTCCTTGCGTTGGTGGGATTTAAACTTTAGAAAAAACAAAAATCAATTTCCCTTGGCCTATAAATTAATGGAGCAATTTCCTCAAATAAGTACCTTGTCCTATAATTTTTTAGCCCCTGGGGCATCCATAAAACCACATTTTGGTGATACAAATGCTATCTATCGCTGTCATTTTGGTCTTCAAATTCCTGCGGAATTCCCTGAATGTGGCATTAAAGTAAATGGTGAAAATAATTCATGGAAGGAGGGAGCTTTTATTGGATTTATTGATGCCTTTGAACACGAAACTTTTAACCATTCAAAAAGTGAAAGAATTATCATATTAATGGATGTGATTAGGCCAGATTTTATTCGAAAAAGAGCTTGGATAACAAGTGTGGTGATGACTTCTTTATTTTTGCAAAAGCGAGCAGTAAAATGGCCTTTTATATATCGTGCTCCACAAGGGTTGATTACTTTAAGTGCCATAATGCTCTTGCCCTTTGCTTATCTTTCTGTTAAATTTCTTAATATTATTCGCTATTATTAAACTCATAGTGATTTGCATGTGCTAACTTTGCGCTAAAATTGAATTACATGATCGTTTATCATAACAATAGATGCACCAAGAGCCGAGAGGTGGTCAACTTACTTAAAGAGAAAGCCGTAAAATTCGAAATTCGAAATTATATGGAGTTCAGATTGTCTAAAAATGAATTACTTGCCTTACTAAAACAACTAGACATGGAAGTATCCGGTATCCTCAGAACTACAGAGGATGCTTATAAACTTCATATCAAGGACAAGAATTTAACTGACGAAGAAATTATTGCAATAATCTTGAAAAATCCGAAACTTATACAACGACCAATCGTAGTATGGGACGGCGGTGCATTAATTGCGCGCCCAATTGAAAAATTGCTTGAAAAACTAAATTTGAAAAACTAACGAAGTACTTGCTTCTAATTTGTAGTGATGAGGACAAAATACATTGATTTAATAGACCAAACTTTTGATTTCCCCCAAAATGAATTTAATTTAAGGGAAGATCGTTTGTTTTTTCATGGAATTGATTTGATGCGTTTGATTAATGAATACGGTACACCGTTAAAATTTAATTATCTACCGCAGATTTCCAATAATATTCAACGCGCAAAGGGTTGGTTTAGGGAAGCAATTAACAACCTGGGTTATACCGGTAAATACCATTATTCTTACTGTACAAAAAGTAATCATTTTGCCTTTGTTTTAGATGAGGTAATGAAAAACGATGTGCATATTGAAACCTCTTCTGCTTTCGATATTGATATTGTTCAGCAATTAATTGACAATGGAAAATTAGAGAAAGGTAAATTTGTTATTTGTAATGGTTATAAGCCTAAGTTGTATCTTGATAATATTGTCAAGCTTATAGAACAAGAATATGTTCAAGTAATTCCTGTAGTTGACAATACGGATGAGTTAAATCAATTGCTTTCTCGCACTGAAAAAGATATCCATATTGGAATTCGTATTGCTTCTGAAGAAGAACCAAAATTTGAATTCTATACCTCGCGATTAGGTATTCGTTATCGTGAGATTGTTCCGTTTTATAAAGCGATACTTCAAGAAAATCCTAGAGTTAAAGTGAAAATGCTTCATTTTTTCATCAATACAGGGATTAATGACACCGCTTATTATTGGAATGAATTAACAAAATGTCTTCGTATTTATAGTGATCTAAAAAAACTTTGTCCAGAATTAGATACTTTGAATATTGGTGGTGGTTTTCCAATTAAAAAATCATTGGCCTTTGATTTCGATTATGCCTATATGGTAAGAGAAATTTTAACGCAAGTGAAACGCGTTTGTACCGATAATGATATTCCAGAACCTAACATTGTAACTGAATTCGGTTCTTTTACTGTCGGCGAGAGTGGAGGTGCTATCTTCAGTATTTTGCATCAAAAGCAACAAAATGATAGAGAGAAATGGAATATGATCGACTCTTCTTTTATGACCAATCTTCCGGATACTTGGGCGATCAATCAGCGTTTTATAATGCTGCCAATTAACCGTTGGAATGATGACTATGAAAGAGTTTTGTTGGGTGGATTAACTTGTGATAGTGATGATTACTATAATTCAGAACAACATTCCAATGCCATCTATTTGCCGAAATTTGACAAGCAGAAAGAATTGTTTATTGGTTTCTTTAATACAGGAGCATATCAAGAGACCATTGGTGGATTTGGTGGACTAAAACATTGTTTGATTCCAGAGCCAAAACATATTTTGATTAAGCGTGATGAGGACGGTAAGATCGAAACTTCTTTGTTTAGTGAGGAGCAAACAGCTGCAGATTATCTCAATATTCTAGGCTACAACGCTCAGAAATAAATTACTTTTTTATAAATATTATTAGTGTCAGGGTGTTATGTTGGTGGATAAAATTATTTTAAGAACAGGATCAAAGTTTACAAATTACATTGCGGAGTGGGCAAAATCAAATTGTGATGAATTGTTGATGTTGAGTGATCGTCATTTGGATTTAGTTTCGATGGAAAGCCTGCTCATCTTCAATCAAAATCAGCATTTAACAAGAGATATTATTGAATATAAATCTGTATTTGATAAACTTCAAAAGCCAATACATAATATTGACATCAATGGGACGCTTTCTGTAGGGAAGAATAACCTAGAATTGTGGATCGCTGTAAATAAGTGTAAAACTATTCTAATTGTTGGGGCTGATGAATTAACGAATAATGTCAATCTCAATCGTTTCCTAGAAAGTATTCAGAGTACTTAAACGCTGCTGCTTTTTGATTCTATCTTAAGCTGACCCCTAATTGTTTTTCAAATTGCTTGCGAATATTTTCCATCAATGGATCCACTATTTGATCCGTTAATGTATGCTCTTGATCTTGAAAATGGAAGGATAAAGCATAAGATTTTTTATCTGAGCCAATTTTTTCGCCAATATAAACATCAAATAAACGCACTTCTTTAAGGTATTTATCGCATGATTTTAAAGCAATATCTTTTAATTGCTTGTAAGTAATGTTGTGTTCCATCAATAAAGAGAAATCGCGTCTCACTTCAAATGTTTTTGGTAATTCACTAAAAACGGACTCTTGTTTCTTTGCTAGGCTGTGTAATAAATCCCAATTAAAAATAGCGATATACACTTCGTTCTTTACATCAAAATATTTTTGAATCGACTTACTGACGATGCCAATAGTTACCAAGGTTTGTCCATCATGACTAAGGCTTAGACCATCTGAATAATAACTTGATGAACTTAGATTATCCTCAACTGTTTTACCAATCCCATAACGATTGAGAAGCGAAATAACAGCACCTTTAAGGGTAAAGAAGTTGCTTGCGTCATTTGAATTGTTCCAAGATTCAATTTCTTTTCGACCTGAAATAGCCAATGCCAAATGATTTTCTTGCTGGTATTGGTCACCAATCTTTGCATAGGAACTTCCGAATTCAAAGATTTTCATGTCTGCTTGCTGTCTATTTTGATTGTAAGCAATGGTTTCAAGCAAACCAAAAGCCATGTTTTGACGCATCGTATTCAAATCACTACTCAAAGGATTCAAAATTCGAACAGCTTGCGTTGCAGTTGCTGGATTTAACTCCACATAAGCTCCTTTACTCAGGGAGTTCATCATGATTTCAGAAAAACCTTTAGCAACAAAAAACTCACTTACATTACTTTGAAATTGATGTTTGGTAAGGCCATCATAAGGCGCAGCAGAAAAACTCCATTTTTGGGGAATTGGAATCGCATCAAAGCCAACAATTCTAATAACTTCTTCAATTACATCTGCTTCACGCGTTACATCAGTGCGATAACTTGGTGCAACGATCTCCCAATCTTCTTGATTCTTGCTAATGATTTTAAAGTCTAAAGCTAGGAGTATGGTTTCAATATCAATGCTGCTTAATTCAAGTCCAATTAGTGTGTTGATATGCGTGAGATTGATGTTGAATTTAGCGGCTTGAATTGGATTAATGATTTTATCAATTGTTCCACCGCTTAATGTTCCTCCAGTAATCGTAACAATTAAATCAATCGCTCTGTTTAAAGCAAAGTAGGTCAATTCAGGGTCGACACCTCTTTCAAATCTAAAGCTAGCATCTGTATTTAAGCCATGTCTTTTGGCCATTTTTCTAATGCTTACGGCGTCAAAATTGGCTGATTCCAAGAAAATAGCTTGCGTCTTATCAGAAACACCAGAAGCTTTTCCTCCCATAAGTCCAGCCAAACAAAGTGCTCCATTCTTGTTTGCAATGAGCAAATCATCTGCATGAAGTTTTCTCTCTACTCCATCTAAAGTGATCAACTGTTCTGAAGGATTGGCTTTACGCACGATCACTTCTGATCCAATAGCATTCATGTCAAAAGCATGAAGTGGTGTCCCTAATTCACGCATCACATAATTGGTAATATCAACTACATTATTTATTGGTTCTAAACCAATTGAAGTTAAGGCAGTTTGAAGCCATTCTGGAGATGGAGCAATTTTGACATTAGAGATTACTGCCCCACAATAGCGATTGCAGGCCTCCGTAGCTGAAATATTTATGTGAACTGGAGCCTGATCTTTAGTGTTTAAAGTACTTAATTCTGGCCATTTAATTTCTAGTTTGGAGTTGCGGTGGTAATTGAGATACGCTTTTAAATCACGAGCGACACCAATATGTCCCATAGCATCTGATCGATTTGGCGTTAAGCCAATTTCAATTTGAAAATCAGGTGTCAATTGAATCACTTCCGAAAGTGGGGTTCCATTCTGCAAGTTATTATCGAGTATCAGTATACCATCGTGTGAATTTCCGATGCCCAATTCATCTTCTGCGCAAAGCATTCCGAAAGAAGCTTCTCCTCTAATTTTAGCTTCTTTGATTACAATTGATTCTTTTGGATTTGGGTGAAGTGTCGTCCCCACTAAAGCAACTGCTACTTTTTGTCCTTGCGCTACATTTGAAGCTCCACATACTATTTGCAGTGTTTCATTTCCAACAGTAACTTGTGTGATTTTTAATCTATCAGCATTAGGATGTTGCGTGCAACTCAGTACCTCACCCACTACAATTCCTTTTAAATTTCCTTCTACGCTTCCAATGGGCAATACAGATTCTACTTCTAGTCCTGTATTCGTCAAGATATCATCAACTTCCTGGCTTGAAAGAGAAAAATCTAAATATTTTTTTAACCAATTATAGGAAACCTTCATTTTTAATTCAAATAGGCTACGAATTTACTAATTCTTATTTAAAATTGGAATGCATAACACAACCATATGTTTTATTTTACAATCATTTAAACTATTTAACATTCATTTAAACTAATTGAATAATAATTTGTTTTTAGAATTGTAACTTTGCCTTGAAAATTAATATATGAGAATCTCTTTACTTTTACTAATATTCCTATCGTTTTCAATTCTTGGTTGGAGTCAAAAATCTACCTTAAGCGGTTACATAACCGATGCATCGAATGGAGAAGCAGTAATGGGTGCGAAAATTGTGATTCCTTCCCTGAATACTGGAGCTTTGACCAACACCTATGGTTTTTATTCTTTAACGATTCCTTCAGGAAAGTACATTGTTGAATTTTCCAGCACCTTATTTCCAAAGGAATCTAGAGAAATAGATTTGAGTGGAGACATCAGTTTTAATTTTGAATTGGGCGTAAAAAGTCAAGATTTTCAAGAAATAACCATTAGTGCCAAACAAGGTGAAAATGTCAATTCAAGCAAAATGGGTCAAATTGAATTAGACATTGATAAAATAAAAACTTTACCTGCTTTTATGGGAGAAGTTGATGTTATCAAAGCAATTCAATTACTTCCTGGGGTTTCTTCTGTTTCTGAGGGCGGACAAGGATTTTATGTTCGTGGTGGAGGTCCAGATCAAAATTTAGTGCTTTTGGATGAAGGAGTTGTTTATAATGCCGCACATTTATTTGGTTTTTTCTCTGTGTTTAATTCTGATGCTGTTAAAAGTGTTAATCTAATCAAAGGAGGAATGCCAGCGAATTTTGGTGGTAGAATGTCCTCTGTGTTGGAAGTGCACATGAATGAAGGAAATAATAAGAAATTCCATGTTAAAGGGGGTATAGGCGTTATTTCGTCTCGCTTGACAATTGAAGGTCCATTGGTAAAAAATAAAGGTTCTTTTATTATTTCTGCTCGCAGAACCTATATTGATCTCATCATGAAAGCGGCGATTCCTGATTCGTCTCCATTTGCAGGATCAAGTTATTATTTTTATGATGTCAATGCCAAATTCAACTACAAAATAGGAGATAAAGACCGCATTTTCTTAAGTGGTTATTATGGAAAAGATGTTTTTTCATTTAAAGATAAAAATGGTGGTTTTGGTGTAAATATGCCTTGGGGTAATGGAATTGCTGCCTTGCGATGGAATCATCTTTTTACGAATAAACTTTTCATGAATGTCACAGGTACTTTTTCTGATTACATGTTCAAGTTTGGTTCTCAACAAGATCAGTTTAGGTTTGAGTTGGCATCTGGAATTAGAGATATCGGTGGAAAAGTCGACTTTTCTTATTTTCCGAATACTAAGCATAGAATTAAATGGGGAGCAGATTACATTTATCATACTTTTACTCCTTCCAGTGTTTCTGCTCAATCAGATAGTGTAGTATTTGATACAGGGTCGCCACAAAAATTATATTCTCATGAGTCTGCTATTTATGCATTGGATGATTTTGATTTGAATGAAAAACTTCGTTTGAATATTGGTTTTCGTTACAGTATGTACCAACATGTTGGACCATTTACCCGATATATTAAAGGAGATATTAGCAAACCCGATACTGCAATCAACTATTCAAAGGGTGATGTTTTGAAATTTTATCATGGTTTAGAACCAAGGCTTTCTTTTAGGTGGCTTTTAGATGAAAATAGTTCCATTAAAGCTGGCTATTCTTACAATTATCAATATGTGCATTTAACTTCTTTAAGTGCGGTATCACTTCCAACGGATATTTGGTTTCCTTCTACCGACAAAGTGAAGCCGCAACAGGGCTGGCAGGGTAGTGTAGGATACTTTAGAAACTTCAAAGACAATAAGTATGAATTTTCTGTTGAAGCGTATTATAAAGGAATGAAAAATTTGATTGAATACAAAGAAGGTGCTTTACCAGGAGATAATGTGAATGATAATACAGACAATTTGTTGGTTTTTGGAAAAGGTTGGGCGTATGGGATTGAGTTTTTCTTGAAGAAATCAGTAGGCAAGTTTACTGGATGGATTGGTTATACTTGGGCTAAAACAGAAAGAAGATTCCCTGATTTGAACAATGGGAATGTTTACCCAGCCAAATACGATAGAAGACACGATTTGAGTATTGTGGGAACCTACAAATTGAATGAAAGATGGACTTTCAGTTCTGCGTTTATTTACGCTACAGGAAATACCCTGACTTTACCAACTTCTTGGTACATTCAAGATCAAAACTTACTCTATAATTATGGAGCGCGTAATTCAACCAGAATGGCTCCTTATCATCGTTTAGATATTTCTGCCACGCTGTATGATAAACCAACCAAAATGGTAACCGATAAAGCTACGGGAAAGGAAGTGGAAGTGAAAAAGAATTTTAGAAGTGATTGGTCATTTTCTGTATATAATGTTTACAACAGATCCAATCCATTTTTCTTGTATGTAGACAGCAATGGTAATTT
>CANLAQ010000056.1 GCA_947488235.1 Flavobacteriales bacterium
AAACCTCCCGCTAAGTTCAAAGGATCCACTACCTTAATATTAATAGGACCTTTTCCATAATCGTATTCTGGAGTCTCAACAAAACCATCAGACAAGACTTTGGATAAAGTAGCAGAGGTGAAATCTAAATTTCTATTTCCATTACCATAACCATCAACCCTTGTGATGCGGGGTGAAGAACCGTAGCCAATATTTTGCATGGTGCCACCAGCCTCAGGATTTGGATTGTGAGGAATTGCTGCTACAGCACTAATCGCAGTACCATCAAAATTTAAACGAGAAGAAATATAAGGTATTTTCTGTCCGTCTAATTGTAATGGATCATTTGGATCATACTTTTTAAATTGATTAAAAGCATAAGCAACAGCAACATAATAATAAGTCTTGTGATTTACTAAAGCACGAGCACCTTGAGCAAAGGCATCCTCTTTAACTTGGAATGTATGTTTAATTCCATCATTTTGACCGTCTACTTTTTCTACTGGCACAGAGAAACCAAGGGCTTCATCAAACTGGAAATTAATAATTCTAGAAATACTATTTTTAATATCACATTGAGCAACCAATCTTGCAACGGTTGGATCTGCGATATCTGCGATAGATACCTCTTGACTTTTTAATTGAAATATTTGATATCCTTCAAAACGATATACTCTATCTACTGTAGGGTCTGGAATATTGATTTCATCTATTTCAGCATATTTTTCCTGATAATTGTTAGAAGAAGATGGATTCTCTATCATTAGAATCAACTCATTTTCCAATTCTTGGATCGTTAATTTTGGAGCATCCGGCGGAGACAAGATTTTGAAACATGCATCAAATAAAGCTTGTGCTTTAGTATCAGCGCGTTTCATTGCCTCTACAGACGAGAACAATCCACCATCAGAACTTCTACCGTATACAATTCCAACTGTAATATTATTGACAGCACCTGGCTTCAAGGTAAAGGGACCAGCAGATTGTACAAAACGACGGTCACCTGGAGGGTTGTTGTTGGTAGATTCATCCCAACCATTTGGATAGGCACCTGTCATATCTACACCAGCTGTAGACCAATTTAATGGGTCAGAGTTACCAGGGAACATATAATCAGATAATACTTGAGAACCAGTTCCAGTACCTAAACCACCGTAGAACATTTCTGAACCATTTGCCCATTGACCTTCCATAAAATTATAGAATTCGGCAGCGGGACCTGGATCATTATACGGATATGCAGAAGTTGAAGTATAGTAAGTAAAACGACGCATACCGAATCGCTCATTATCAATAATTCCATCTGAATATCCGATACCAATACCTTTATAAACAATACCATTATTGGCAAGTGCATCTAAAACTGCTGGAACGATATCCGTTTGTGTTGCTTGGTCATAATAGGGTCCAGGATTATCTACTCCGTCGCCATCTTGATATGGACCTTCAAAAAAGTCACATCCAATAGCAGGAGGATTTTCACCATATCCTAATTTACCACCGTCATTTTCGTCATTTAAGTCACCATTGAACATGTATCCTAAACCACGAGAAACATCACAACCTGCATAATCATCTGCATAGTTTCCAACATCAGCGTCTAGGTACTGAGCGAAATAAGTATCATAAAGTGTTTGAGTACCACGATTAATCAATTCATAATTATAGAAAGTCATACGATTGACCTCATCATTGGTCGCAAAGGAAAATGCTTGAGCACGAATTTCCATACCAATTGGATCACCATTGGTTTCCGTATGGATATTCCCTTTATCATTAAAAACCCACCAGTGTGTTTCATCACCATAAAGTGAAACACGACGATCGATTCCACATTCAATATCATCTCTACCTAAGATATCATCATACCAAGGGTAATCACCATTGTCTGGGTTATAATTTCCGTCAGCATCTCTATCATAAAAAGGTGCTAAAAAATAATCTTGACCTAAACTCACATCACCATGCGCTGGCCAGTTATAGATACGATTAATTTCATCATTTGATGGTTGTATAATGTCCTCACATCCTTCTGTAGTGATTCCAGCATTACATTCCCAAAAGATATTAAAACGAATTACTTCTGCTTTACGAATCGTGTAGAATTTATCATAAGCGATACATTGATTTGGATCGATATTGGCTTCACCGAAATCACGCACAACATTATCGCCAACTGGGAAACCTGGATTAAAATTTCCAGATCCTGGATTAACCGTTAGGGGGCCAGGCCAAAAATCATTTCCAGAACGGTAGCGCAATGCTGCCAATTTTAATTGACCATTAACATCTGTACCACCCATCCAAAGAGCACCAGCGAAAATAGCAAAACGGTTACTTCCTTTCGGAACCTCATAAGCCGCAATACCTGCTTGCCTATTTTGGAACATACTTCCACCTTGTTCGATCAATGCTTTCACATCGTTGAACTCCATGGTTAACTTTGCAGTCGCGGGACTACAGTTGGCTCCTTTCGGTTTGCTATTGTTAGGCTTATCAGTTTTTTCATTTGGACCATAGTAGGCCATTGCATTCGAAAAAACGAAACCAATACTAACGATTGTTGCAAAAAATTGCTTTTTCATAACTTATTTATTTCTGTAATTTAAAAATCAAATTTAACACCCAAACGGATAGTTCGTGGAGAACTAATATTGAAAGGGTTCTGTATTTTCATCAAGTAATAATCTCTAAATGATTGCTCATCTGTCTGATTTTGAATTGAAGTTTGACTTGCCGCAGCAGCTAAATATCCATCATCATCCCAGTTACCCGTTGCGCGATAAATAGAAATCCTATTAAACTGATTTAATAGGTTGGTAACGCGTAAATAGACATTTAAGAAAGTAACTTTCTTTTTGTTGTCTTTTCCTCCAAATTCAATATTGATTGTTTTGTCTAATTGTAAATCCATACGGTAAGACCAAGGTAAACGAGAACCATTTAATGTTCCGCTGATACCTGCATTTAAGTTTCCGATACCTTCATCTGTGATAAATGTTTGCGCAGAATAAGGATTACCTGAATAGATATTAGTGAAAATATTTAAACCTGTATTTTCAAACAAGTTAATGTTTCCAATTTTTGGACCATTATAATCTTCACCAGAACCATATCTATAATCAAATGTGATTGCGAATGCATGTCTTTGATCGAAGCTATAAGGGAAGATATTACGAAGATTTGGAAGACCAGCATTAATTAATGCTCCCATTGAAGTTGCATCAGAACCAGTACCATCAGCAAATTGAAGCGTATAGTTGGCTGTCATTCTAATGTTACCTGTTTGGCGTAAATCATAAGCGATGGTCATACCTTTTACAGTTCCAAAGTCACGATTTCCGTAAGTCTTATATGTTGCAGGATAGGCTTCAAAAACATTAATCAACTGAACATTATTTCTTTGTTCACGATAGAAAGCCGAAATTTTCAATGATGAAGTTGGAGATAATACTTGTTGGAATCCTAATTCATAATCAACCGTTGTTTCAGGTTTAAGATTCGCATTATTTATAATGGCACTTCTTGATTGAATAAACTGATATTCAAATGGATCAAAACGGAAACCAGAGGTCGGGCGTTTTGTTAAGATATCATAATGCGCAAAGAAAGATGCTTCTTCAGAAATAGGGAAAGAGAAAGCCACACGAGGCATTACATTTACTTGAGCCTTATAGTCTTCGAATGCACTTGCATCTGGAGTAGTTTGAGTAGGATTCAACAACCAAGGGGCAATACCTGCAGCACCTTTTATTACTTTTGGATCTTCAATCGAAGTTCCACTTGCATTGAACCAATTTGTTGCTGTTCTGAATCCATTGATAGCAGAAGGATTATTTACATCATTCACATAAACAATGTAATCATCTCCCATACTTTCAGGAATATTCACCCAAGCATATTGAGATGGATCTGACTCCTTCAAAGCTCTTGCTTCTTTAACGGTGCGCGCATTAAAGAATAAATACGGATCTTTTAATACGGGTTGATTGGCATCAAATACATCGACACGAACACCAACATTAAATACGATATCATTAAATGCGAACTTATCCATAATGTAACCTGCCATGTAAATCGGTTGGAAAGCACCAACAAAACGCTTGTAGTTACCATTTTTATCATACTCATTAAAGTATTTATTGATGTCTGTTGTTCCTTTTACTTTTTGACCTGTATGATCAAATCCCCAATAGGAAACAAAAGAATTACCACCATTCAACAATTCATCAGGTGAGAACATATCGAAAGTGTATGTTCCTGGATCGTATTGGTCGATATCAACATAGTCATTGCCCCCTGTTGCTAAACCAAGATTAGAACGCAAATTATAATCGAAGAATGATTGGTTGTCATTATTTTCTTGTCCACCATATGCGCCATTATGAGTGGAAGCATAACCAGAGTTTAAACGGTCATAAGTAATAGCTTTAAAAGAACCTGAATCTGTAACAACTCCAGAATTCAAATCTAATTCTTCGATGTGGAAATTGGCTAATTGTCGTGCAATAGACCAAATACCGATCGGCCCGTTGGTACCGCCACTTGTTGATGTTCCTGAGGTCCACCCTCTATCAACGCGTTGCTCGTATTCAAAGCCAAGAGAAATATTATGATCTCCAATATTAACAGAACCAGAACCTGTAACACGGAATTGATCGTTTTCAGTTTTACCGAAATAATTATAAGGTGTTCCAATATTGCTCCAAATACCATAAACACTTTGAGGTGAATCCCCATTTCTTAATGCATTACCATTTTGAAGTTGGAATAAATTCTCATAATGTCCAATCGGTGAACCCTCATAAATATTATAATATTCAGTGGTAATTGAAGCAAGCGTTGCATTGGTTTCAGAAGGAGAAAAAGAAACTTCATAATCTTTAAATCCATTGTGAACATATGTTTGTGTTATTGGATTGAATTCATAAGAAGGACCTCTTCTTGTAATAAACTTCCCCACATGACCATAATTAAACATTTGATATTGATGCTTTGGATCATAAACATCATTTTTTGACTTAGAGTAATCTACCATGATGTTATACATCGCAGATTTAATTTTGGAACTACTTCCTTCTCTTTCATTATTAAATCGTTGACTTATTTTACCATAAACACGGTAGTCTAGACTTTTAGAAACTCCAAAATTTTGAAAATTCATTAAGGAACCAGAGTAAGAGTAATTATTTCCGTTACTGTAATTTAAAGATCCTCCAAATTGAAGATTCACAGAGGGACCCGTATTCACATCAATCTTTCCAGAAGCAGAGAAGTTGGTGTTTCTAGCATTCATTCTCCATGCTGTTTTTTCAAAATCATTTTGACGCAAGAACAAAGAATTGTGGAAAGTTCCCAATCCAGTAGAAGTTGGTCTTAGAGGATCGATAATTAATGAATCTCTTTTACTTTTCTTAATTCTATAACTACCTCCAGCAAGCGGTCTGCTGTCGATTTGATCTGTTATATTAGCAGAAACTAAAAATCCTAATCTCGGTTTTGTTTTCTTTCCAGTAGAGTCTTTTTGCATCCAAATAGGACCAGAAAGCATTCCTTCCGCAAGATTATAACCATATTTATCTAAACCAAATACCTTGGCATCGTAACCATCAACATCAGCTCCTTTAATATAGATACCTGAACTCACTGCTTCAAAACTTCCGAAATAAACAGCAGATGGGCCACGCGTTGTAACAGAGATAATACCACCGGTAACATCACCATAATTGGCAGGAACTCCACCTGTAATTACAGATACTTCTTCAAGCGCTGACTTAGGTAAATTGGCAGAACCACGAACTTTAATTCCATCAATATAAAAATAAGTTCCATCAGATCTAGAACCTCTTACAGAAATTTCACCTGAACCTTCATTGGTATTTACACCACCAACAGTTTGAGCAACTCCAGCTGCAGATCTAACAGGCAATCTAGCAATGTCTTCACGGGTGATCGTTGCCCCAGAAGCACCACCATTTTTATCAATAAGTGGAACGCGATACGCAACAATATTTACTTGATCTATTAACTTATCGTCTTTTGGCTTAGCCAGAACAAGATTGTCAAGGAAGGTGATTCTATCTGGTGAAACCGCTACTCCTGTTATTTCACCTCGCTGATAACCATCAGGATTTGTATACGCTACGGAGTAAGTTCCCGGTAAAACTCCATTAATTTGAAATTTACCTTCAAAATTAGTAGCAGCTGCAGCCTTAATTGATCCATTTTGCATCAACATGACCTTACTAATAGGTAGTGCTTCACCTGTTAATTCGTCCTTAACAGTACCTTTTACAATCCCTAAACCAGACTGTGAGTATGCATAAGAACTTGTTAACAAAACACTTAGCAATAATAATTTTAATTTACCTAACATAATTATACGTATAAGTTTAATGTAATCCTTTCTAAATCTAGCTTGTAAATATAGAAAAAAACATGTTGTTCACAAACAATGTTAAAAAATTATTAATCAAAAATAATTGTCAACTTTGCAATTCAAAATACAAATAGAATTAAAATGCCTTTAAAGGATAAAAAAATAATCAAAATTAAAAAAGGAGATGCGATTCTTCATTACTCCTTATTAACGGATGAAAATGACTTTAAGGGTGTGGTCTTATTAGAAAATGAGATAGATACTATAAACTCTTTCAACTCCATAAAGAGAAAATCAGAATTTTATACCATAAGAGCCTTAAGAAACAAAAGTTGCAAAGGTCAGGCAATCCAGTATACAGATTTTGGAGCGCCCTTTTTGAAAGAAAGTGAAGTAAAAATTTCCATCAGTCATAACAAATATTATGGCGTACTCGCTCAAGCGGGACATTCAATCGCATGTGATATAGAAGAAATTAAAAGTAAGACCCTTAAATTAGCTTCTCGATTTGCAAGAGAGGAAGAATTGGCATTGTGGGAAAAAGTTGGGCCAGAGGAGGTTACTATTATATGGACAATTAAGGAATCTTTGTTTAAACTTTGTGACCGAAAAGGCATAGACTTTAAAAAAGATTTACAGATCACAGGCAAGAAAAAAGACACTTATACTTGCAGATTTATGGCTCAAGATGCTTGGAAAGGAGTTGATATGGTAGTTCAAAAAATTGAAAATAATATACTTTGTTTTAATCCAAAATCAATTTATGAAAGCTAATCTTTTAGGCCTAATAAAAAACCAAAAGAGGGGGATTGCGGTACTCATTGACCCGGATAAATTTAAAGAGAAAGAACCTTTAATTGCCTTTATAAATAAGATAAATACTGCAACTCCAGACTTTATTTTCATAGGGGGAAGCACTGTTTCCCGCAATGACTTCAATCAATGTGTGGAACTTGTAAAAACCATAAGTAAGATCCCAATAGTAATTTTTCCAGGCGCTGCACATCAAGTACACAAAGACGCAGATGCTATTTTATTCTTATCCTTATTATCAGGAAGGAATCCAGATTTTTTGATTGGACATCACATACAGGCTGTTGACGAATTGTTGGAGATGGAAATAGAAGTCTTGCCTTGTGCGTATTTACTGATTGAAGGCGGCAAAACTTCTGCAGTCCAATATGTGACCCAAACCGCACCAATACCAGTAGATCAAGTCAATATGATCAGAAAAACAGCTTTAGCGGGAAAATTTCAAGGTAAAAAAATCATCTATTTAGATGCTGGAAGTGGCGCCAAAAATTGTATTTCAGCTGAAATAATAAAAAGTGTTAGTGACCTTGGATTACCCGTAATCATTGGTGGAGGCATCCGCAGTATTGAGGGGATTAACAATGCTCATAAAGCAGGTGCTAATATTGTTGTTATAGGAAATAAAATCGAAGACGATATAAACTTCTTGAAGGAGCTAGAGCAATTTAACAAAATGAAAGCGCTTGAAATTATAGGGGGAAATTAAAAGACTGCCTTCAAGCTTAAATCCAAACTTTTAGCAGAATGTGTAAGGGCTCCTAAGGAAATATAATTTACCCCTGTTTTGGCATAATCAATTACATTTTCCTTTGTTATCCCACCAGAAGCTTCCGTTTCAAAGGAACTTGGAATTATTTTTAAAGCTTCAAATAATTGATTTGGTGTAAAATTATCTAGCATAATTCTATCAACTTTACCTACCCTCAAAACTTCGTCTAATTCAGCTCTGTTTCTGACTTCGATTTCAACTTTCAAGCTTAAAACATTACTTTTTATGTACTGATGTGTAGCAAGAATTGCCGCTTCTATTCCGCCTGCATAATCAATATGGTTGTCCTTGAGCATGATCATGTCATAAAGTCCAAATCGATGATTCTCACCTCCTCCGATCTTAACGGCCATTTTTTCAAGAAACCGAAAACCAGGAGTTGTTTTTCTAGTATCCAAAATCTTTACATTGCAGCCACTAACACTTTGCACAATTTCAGAAGTTTGAGTAGCAATGCCCGACATGCGTTGCATTACATTTAACAAAGTTCTTTCCACTGTAAGAATACTTCGAGAAGAACCGGTGAGATAGAAGGCAATGTCGCCTTTTTTCACTGCAGTACCATCGGCAAGAACTTGTTCCATTTGAAGCTTAGGATCGAAGAGAAATAAAATTCTTTTTGCAACTTCAACACCTGCTAAAACTCCATTTTCCTTCACCAATAATTGCGCACTTCCCTGCGCAGTTTCTGGTACGCAGGACAAGGTAGAATGATCTCCGGTGCCAATGTCTTCCTTTAATGCATTTAAAATAATATCATCCATCATCTTACAAAGATATTTATTTCAATCGAACCTAAAAGACCGAACTTCTAAAATTGAAAAAAAGTAAAGCCTAAGCTATGATGAAATATAATTA
Organism: Flavobacteriales bacterium; assembly: GCA_947488235.1. Lineage (GTDB taxonomy): Bacteria > Bacteroidota > Bacteroidia > Flavobacteriales_D > Crocinitomicaceae > UBA952. The sequence goes on from CANLAQ010000056.1 coordinate 8,799, forward strand.
TTACTTTTAAACCAATGAAAACAAGTAAATTCCTTCTTTTTATATTTTATTATTTTTTAATCTTTCAAGCAGGTCATGTATATGCTTCCAAATACCGTCAAAAAATAAATAAAGTTGTCCAACAATACAGTCAATCTAGCACGCTAGATCCAAATAAGGCTCTTGATTTAATTAAACCGCTCTTAAAAGTTCAAAAATTCTGTTCCAAAGAAGAACAAAATATAATATTATTATTGTTAAGTGAAGCTGAAATTAGACAAGGAGATATCCCTAGTTTTATCAATACCATTTCAAGCTTAAAAAGAAAAAATCCAGTTTTCAAACAAACAGTATTGAAATTTCAATATGCACAATGTTTGACCAAATATTCTGTCTATAAAAATGAGGCAAAAACGGCTTTAAATTATAACCAAAGTGCCGTACAATCTGCCAAAAAATCAAGGATTAATTTACGCGTAGCGGAAGCTTATCAGAATAGATCATTTGTATTTATGACTTTAAACAACAAGGATTCATCGATATATTACTCTCAACTGGCTTCAAAATATGCCAAACGCACGGATAGCAAAATTGCATTAGCCATATCCTTTCATAATGAGGCGATTGTGCTTGCGCATTTCAATACTTTAGATTTAGCTGTGAGTAAAGAATTATTAGCACTACAAATTGCCGAGAAAATTAATGACGCCTATTTTCAATCTATATACAATCGAGTCATTGCAGAATATTCCTTAGAAGTTTCCAACTATAAAGAAGCGAGTACCTATCTTTTAAAATCATATCGCATCTCTGAAAGGACAAAAGATGAGCGCAACAAGGCCATATGTGACATCATTAGAGGTGGGATATCACTGCATGTTTCCGGACCAGAATCTGCAGTAAGCCTGTTGATCAGTGGTATTAAAAAGCTCAAGTCTTTAAAACAAATAGATTGGATTGGACAAGGAGAAGAGTTTTTAGGGAGCGCCTATGCAAAAGCAGGAAATACTACAGATGCATTAAAAAGTTATAATACAGCACTACTCAATTACACCAAATTGGGAAATAAAGATAAGTTGGCGTCCATCCAAGAAAAAATTGGGATCGTGTACTATACGAAATCCGATTTAAAGCAAGCGGCCTATTATTTTAACAACTCCATCGAAAATCGATTGGAACAAAGAGAACAAAACAAGATTTATATAACTTATAATTGGCTGTCAAAATTGAACAGTAAAAAAGGTAATAAAGAACAAGCTTATGTTTTTCTAAAGAAATATGTTGACTTTCTAGAATTAAATACTACTTCAAATGATGCTAGGAAAATAGAGCAAATGACCATAACGAGCAGTAGAGAAGAGCGAGAACGGATCATTGAACTACAAAGTGAAACTTTAGAAAAACAACTAAAAGAAAAAAAGATTTTACAGCTACAGAGTGACCGGCAATTGTTTGGAATAATTTTTATTGTTGTTATTGTAGTTCTGGGAATCTTCATTGTAATCTTTAGAACCCGTCAAAACCGTGCCTTACAAGAGCAGCAAGCTGCAGAAATGTCGCAATCACTCTTAAGATCTCAAATGAATCCTCATTTTATATTTAATGCCATGTCGGTGATCCAGAGTTACATTTACGAAAACACTCCTGAGCGCGCCTCTAAATTCTTGGTCAATTTCTCCCGTTTAATGCGTCTCATTCTAGAAAATTCACCTAAAGAATTTATTCCAATTGCTATTGAAGAAGAAATTTTAAATAAATATCTGACAACTCAAAAATCAAGATTTGAAAACCGATTTGATTTTGCCATCCATATTGAGGAAGATTTATTCTTTAAACGCGCGATGATTCCCCCTATGATTACGCAGCCCTTTATTGAAAATGCGATAGAACATGGGCAATTGCATACGGTGGAAAATGGATTAATTACCATCTCCTTCAAAGAAAATAACAATTTGCTTGAAATTTCAATTACCGATAATGGCATTGGAAGATTGAAAGCTGGGAAGAAGAAGAAAAATAAAACCCATAATAGTATGGCCTTGAATATCACAAATGAAAGAATTCAAATACTGAATAAAAAATATAAAAGCAAAGGAAGCTTGACGATTCAAGATTTGAATCAAGAAAATAACTCCGGAACAAGTGTTTTAATTTACTTGCCTATTATTAATGAAACAACTAATTTTATCCAAGATGAAAAAAGTACTAATAATTGACGATGAAAATAGAACAAGGGATCTCGTTAAAAAAATGATTGATTCTTTTAATTTTCCACTGCAAGTTTTTGCTGAGGGAGAAAATGTTTCTACTGGTATCGAGGCCATTAAACGAATCAAACCTGATATTTTATTTTTGGACATTCAAATGCCGGATGGTACTGGTTTTGATGTATTGAATAGCATTGATCAAAAAAACTTTGAAGTTATTTTCATTACTGCCTATCAAGAATATGCTATTAAGGCCATTAAATTTAGTGCCCTTGATTACATCTTAAAACCAATCGATGAAGATGAGTTGCGCGAATCTGTCGTTAAGGCGATGGATACCGTTGATTTTAGCAGAGAGGATTCACAATTCGAAGCCTTGACCAATAACATGCAACCCAATCAGCGTAGAAAATTGGTTTTAAAAACCCAAGAAAGCGTTTTTGTAGTTGACTTAAGCGAAATCATCCGTTGTGAATCGGATAAAAACTATACTTTTTTCTTCTTGACCAGTGGTAAAAAGATTTTAGTTTCCAAAACACTCAAAGATTTTGAAACCTTACTGAATGGCTATGGATTTTTTAGAGT
>CANLAQ010000057.1 GCA_947488235.1 Flavobacteriales bacterium
ATTTTTTTAGCGCCAGCCATCATTCTAGAACCATTGGTTTCATTCAGTCCGATCATGAATTTCCCCATAATCTCCTTCATTTCCATGTCTTTAATGATGGTGTCTCTTTTATAAAGACAATCTTCAAAACCTTTTTTAACCATATTTAAATTGATCAGATCTAAGCCACCTAATTTTTTAATATCGTAATAAAAAGCATATCCTGCCATCTTTCCTACGCATCGAGAACCTTCTTTTAAATATTTTTTATTGAAATCTTGAAAGGTTTTCCCAAATAAAAGATGCAATGTAGCTAAACAATCATCTGTAGGTGATGTATTTAGATTTGAATTAAATCCAGCAGATAATTCAACCATATCCAAATTGGTAAATTCTTGAGCGCCACTATTAACAATTGATTTTGCATTCATAGCTCCAAGTACATATGAAGTCTTGTCTTTGGACGAATTAAACACTAACGCTTCTCCATTAGCAGCATCATCTGAACAACTTGAAATGAGCGTTAGTCCAATGAAAAAAAGGATAATAAAACTGAATTTTTTCAACATACTTAATCAAATAAATTTAAAATATTTTTTGCAAGAAATAGATGCGTAGCGAAGATACAAGTTTTAAAGGAATTGAAATTACAATTACCGCTAGAATTATTCAATAGAGCTCAATTAATTTTGATTCACAAAGAAAATCGCATTAGCAATTTGCAGTTTTCCATTTTCCCAAAACCCTCTAAACAATGGATTATCAATAAAATAGATCACACTTCCTTGTCCATACGCATGTACTCCAACGGTTAAGCTACCTTCTTGCTTGCTGCGTACATTCGCACCAACAAAGCCTGTGACATGAGCATTTTTATCCTTCACTTTAATGATATCCTCTGATTTCAATTCGTATACATCTGCATTCAACTTCAGTGTGAAATAGTGTTCTGAATATCCAAAACTTAAGGGATGGCTATTGTCTAATTCACAGGAATATATCGCTCCAATGAGTGTGTTGCTGATTTCTTCTCTTTCGCTCAGTGCATAATTAATTTCTTTTGAATCGGAAGTAGTATCAGTTGCATTTTCCTTGTACTTAATTCCATATCCTTCTAAGGAGGTGAAAGCGTTAACAGAACTACCCATTACAATTAATTTACCTCCGTTTTCAATCCATGTTCCAAGATATTCTTTTGAAGAAAAATCAAAATATCCCTCAGGAATAAAAAGTACATCTAAGGAATTTAAAGCATCTGACAAATCAGCTTCAAAAATTAGTTGAACCGTATGATGTAAATCTTGTTCGAAATAGTGCCAAACTTCACCAACAGAAAGGGAGGAAGCATTTTCACCGATTAACAATCCTATGTTTTGTTTTGCTATTTTTTTGACACTTGAAGATCCTAAATCTAGTCCCTTATCAACAAATCCTGATGCTACGCTTTCAAGACTAACTCCATATTCTTGCGCAATATTGTTTACTTTTTCATCAAAATCACTTCTTTTGTTTTCCCCTCTGAGAATAATTAAACTACCTTTCTTAAAAGCTTTTCCCTCTATTTCAAAATCTTGCTCATTGAAGTAAACATTAAAATTGTTTTTCTGAAGTGCGGTCAAACATCTCGCATGCGTCATAGAGTTCCATGGTAATATATAGGCAAAACAAGAGGTGGGAGGTGCTTTATCCAATTGATCACTACTAGATAAAGATCCAAGTTTTCCAAGTAGTTCTTGTTCACTTGCAATAGCGTGAATTCCATATGCATATGGAAGGGACCATGCAGTAATATCATAGGTCAATGAATCTGATAATTTGGTAAGGGGTTCAAAGAGCACATTAACCAAAGTTCCTTTTAATTGCTTTGTAGAAACTACTATGTCATTTGCTTTCAATTTGTAGTTGATAGTAACTCTTTGGTCAAAATCAAATCCTTTAACGGCACTATTTTCTATTCCGAAAGAATATTTGATTTCATGTTGATCCAGTAGCGTTAATAAGGAACTAATATTGGGAGCATTTCCATCTAGTACATAGCTTTTGTATTTATAATTTTTGTTCTTGCAAAATGCTTGGTATTCACTGATGAGTTTTTTTGATTTTTCAGAACTTACTTCTACTGTTGAAATTCCGGTAGTAACATGATGCGTAACCCTATCCATCAAAGTTAAAGTATCACCAACTTGGGTAATAACAGACAAACCAGCCCTGCCGCTTCCACCTTGTTCGTAGGTCATTCCAATCGAACCATTATAAGTAGGGTAGGTGTCTCCATAACTTGGATATAGAAGGTCGAAAATCTCTTTTGAAAAATAGAGCCAAGACGCTTTGTCAAAATATTTAGCGTGATTTTTACCAATATCTTTTTGAAATGCTCTTTGCCAATCTGTAATCACTTCGTGGTAAGGTTCTGCTGCAGGAGGAAAATAATAAGGTTCATTTATTCCTTGCTCGTGAAAATCAACATGAACATGAGGGAGCCAACTATTGTACAATGGAATTCTTGTTTGAGATTCGATTTGTGTCAACCATGCCCAATCTCTATTTAAGTCGAATAGATAATGATTAGGTCTTCCTCCTGGCCAAGGTTCATTGTGTTCAGCGGAAATTCTATTGGACTCAAAAGGTTGATTTCCATATTGATAATAGAAGTTAACATAACGGTCCCTTCCATCAGGATTGAGGCATGGGTCCATAATGACCACTGTATTTTCGAGTAAATTTTTATTTTTAGTCAATAAGTCATAAGCGGTTTGCATGGCAGCTTCCGTGCCTGAACTTTCATTACCATGAACATTATAACTTAACCATACAAGGGCTACATCTTCTTGTGGTGCATTATTCATGTGGTTTTGACGAATGGTTTCAATGCGTTTTAAATTCGCCTCGGAGGCAAGAATACAAATAAACAATTCTCTATTTTCATAGGTATGACCATAGCTAATCTTCTTTACTTGATTTGGGTATGATTTCGATAATTCATTAAAGTAATGGATTACTTGATCGTGCCGAGTAAATTGTTTTCCAATAGAATAACCTAGAATTTTTTCGGGTGTAAATGCTTCCTGTGCAAAGGTGCACCAAGAAGTGAATATTATTACGATTAAAAGGACTTTCCGCATAGCTTCGTTTATCTTCCAAAGCTAATGAATATAAAGAAGTTTACAAAACGAAAGGATTATATTAGGCCTCTATTTCTAAGAAATTCATCTAAAGCTTCTATATCGGTAAACAAGACATCTCTCGCTTTACTTCCTTGAAATCCTCCAATAATTCCCATAGCTTCTAGTTGATCTACAATTCTTCCAGCTCTATTGTATCCTAGTTTAAGTTTTCGTTGAAGTAAACTAGCCGAACCCTGCTGATTCATAACGACTATCCTTGCGGAATCGACAAACATAGTGTCAATTTCATTCATGTCAAAATCTCCTCCACCGTCGGCACCTTCAGCAATGTATTCTGGAAGAATTAAGGCATCTGGATAAGCGCGTTGCTCACCGATAAAACTACAAATGTCTTCCACTTCTGGAGTATCAACAAAACCACACTGTAGGCGCTTCATATCCGATCCAGTTGAAATCAACATATCGCCTCGTCCTATCAATTGATCAGCACCTGAGGCATCTAAAATAGTTCTGGAGTCAATTTTAGACAGAACTCTAAAAGCGATTCTAGCGGGGAAGTTGGCTTTGATCATTCCTGTAATAACATTTACGGAAGGTCGCTGAGTGGCTACGATGAGGTGAATACCAATGGCTCTCGCTAATTGTGCAATTCTAGCAATTGGATGTTCGACCTCTTTCCCAGCGGTCATGATTAGATCCGCAAACTCATCTATCAATACTACGATATAAGGCAAGTAACGGTGACCATTTTCAGGGTTTAACCTTCTATCAATGAATTTTTTATTATATTCAATAATCGTTCTAACGCCTGCTACTTTAAGTAATTCGTAACGATCATCCATTTCAATACAGAGTGAATTCAGCGTATTGACCACTTTGGAAGTATCTGTAATAATTGCGTCCTCTTCACCTGGAAGTTTTGCTAAGTAATGACGCTCAATTTTATTGTACAAGGTAAGTTCCACTTTTTTCGGATCCACCAATACAAATTTAACTTGTGCAGGATGTTTCTTATATAGAATTGAAATCAAGATCGCATTTAATCCAACAGATTTTCCTTGACCGGTAGCACCTGCAACCAATAAGTGCGGCATTTTAGTAAGGTCAAAAACAAAAGTTTCATTGGTAATGGTTTTACCCATTACAATAGGTAATTCCCCATCAAAATTCTGAAACTTCTCAGAGGCAATAAGCGAACGCATACTCACCATTTCCGGTGATGAGTTAGGGACTTCAATTCCTATAGTTCCTTTCCCTGGGATAGGAGCAATAATTCTAATTCCGAGTGCGCTTAAACTTAAAGCGATGTCATCTTCTAGGTTCTTTATTTTGGAGATTCTTACACCGGGAGCAGGAACAATTTCATAAAGTGTCACAGTCGGTCCAACCGTTGCTTTTATTTTGGCGATATCAATTTTATAATGCGAAAGCGTTTCAACAATTTTATCTTTATTTCCTTCTAATTCTTCCTTACTCACTGAAACCCCACCTGTACCGTAGTCTTTTAATAAATCAATAGGAGGTAAGACATAGCCTTCCAAATCTTTAGTTGGATCGTAAACACCGTGTTCAGCTACTAGTTTCTCCGCTAAATTACGGTCCTCATCAATTGGTCTAACTCTTTCAGCGCTCGGGCCTGAAATAGGAACTTCCTCGTCAGGTATTTCAATTTCAAAATCGCCAGAAAATTCATTTTTAGAAGGTATTGTTCTACTTATTTCTTCAAATTCATCTTCCTCCGAATTATCTTCTTCTTGCGGGACAATCAATTCTGATTCATCCTCTGCATCTTCCTCTTCAAGTGGAATAAATTCATTTTCATCTTCACCAAAGTGGACAGGTTCAGAAATAGCGTCTTTTGAAATATCCTCATCTCTAATGGTATTCACTACATGCAAGTCCTCATAACCAGAACGCATGGTATTTTCTTCAGCACCTTTTTCAGCACCTAAGATAGGTTCCTTGTCTTTTAGAAAGGAAAAAATAGCACTATAGGTAGGATTGAATAAAACAGTAGTTACGATATATAAAAGCACTGCAATTAGGGCAATGGTACCGATGTTGCCAAGTGTGCTTATCAGCCATTCATTCAAGTAATATCCAAAAGTCCCCCCTAAATAATTCACATGTGATGAAAAATATCCTAAAAATAGAGAGCCCCACAACATGTATAAAAAAGAAACCATTAGTGATTTCTTAAGCGGTAGCAATTCCACATTAAATAGAATTTTAATACCTATCAAAAATCCAATAAAACAGAAGGCAAAAGCACTGACGCCAAAGGATCCATAAATAATTACATGAGACATCCAAGCTCCAAATTTTCCAAGCCAATTTTGTGGCGCTGGAATAGAAGAATTGAAGATATAGTCAAAGAAATTGACATTTAAGACATAATCTTGATCATAACTCCAAGTAAAAAGGAATGAAATACAAGCGATGAATAAAAACACAGCGGTAAGGGTAAGCAGAGAACCAACAATTGTTCTTACCTTTTTTATATTTAAGCCTGAAAATTTATTGAGCGCACTTCCCTTTGGTTTATCATTTGATTTTGTTGCTGTCCTACCTGTAGTCTTCTTCTCTGTTGGAGGAATAGGTTCTTGATTTCTTGGGATAAATTCGTTTTCGCTCATGATACACTTAAAACACGAAGGTAAGAAATGCCTAAAGTGAATTATGCGAATGCAATATTATCTATAAACATACTAATGTTAGTACCAAAAGCAATTAAAATCAAGGAGCTGAAACCTTCTGAATGAATTCTTCAATACTTACTTTTTGGAAGGTATCTGGAATTAAAAATAGATCAATTGGAGGCTCGAAGAATTTGATGCTTTCCAGGGTGTATTGGTAGAGTCCTTCTTCCGTTGCAACAATATATTTGACAGGAAGTCCAGGGAGATTTTGGTAAGCACTTCCGTACTTGGCGTCAATTTTTTTGTAATAAAAAACCTCAAACTTTTTGTCAATTCCGGTGATACTTAATTCAGCCCTTTTCGCTTTAATTCCGCCAATACTTAATTTTCCAAATTTCTTTTTGAAGGAATAATTTACGATTGAATCCGCTTGATGATGGTCTGTTTTAATAGCGTAATCGCCTCTTGTGGTAGAGACAAGTAAAAATGATTTATTCAGTCTCAAATGTTTAATCATTTCCTGTTTACCGAGATTTGAAGAAAAATTTACAACGCGTTGCAAGCTATCCTTTGCATAAATCAACATTTTTCCCGGTATCGAATCTTTAGGACTTATTCTTTCGATGTTATAGAGTAATTCGCCGTTAAAAGTGCGTTCTTTTTGAGAAAAAGCACAAAGACATATACAAGAAAATGCAAACAGAAGTAGTTTTTTCATTTTGATTTTTGAAATAGAAATCAAAAATAAGCAATTGGATGATAAAAACCCTTAATATTCAATTTGTAATGGAGGAGTTTTGGCGAAGCAGTTTAAAATTTACCGAATCGTTTCTCCAAAGCCAAGGTCCTAAAATCGAAAATTTCCTTTAGTTTTTTCTTTATAAAGAGGGCGTTTGCAATCGAGCCTAAAAAACCTAATGGTGGGTGATAGGTAACAATATCAGTCATCAGAACGCCTCCTTCAATAGCTTCGATTTTATGCTGATGATGCCATAATTTATAAGGACCTATTCTTTGTTCATCAACAAAATACTCTAAATCTTTAACTTGTGTAATTTCAGTCATCCAATTTAGTTTTACATTAAAGAGCGGACTTACTTTATAGGTGATGATCATACCAGGATACATGAGCCCTTCCGCTATATTATTGGTTATATTGAAGCCCATGTATTCAGGGGTTATTTCTTTTAGATTTTGTGGAGCCGAGATAAAGCCCCATATTTCGTTCTTATCAACGGGTATCTTTTGAGTAGTAGTAAATTGATAAAAAGGCATATTTATATTTATTTAATGGTGGAGAAACCTCCATCTACATGCATGATTTGTCCTGTGATCCAACTTGATTTAGAGGAAAGTAAAAATTCCGCCATATTTGCAATATCCTCAGCTGCGCCAATTCTTTTAAGCGGATGTCTTTGAGCGTTAGCTTCTCTTTTTTGATCTGTGTTTAATAGAGACTGCGCTAGTGGAGTATCCGTCAGTGAAGGAGCGATACAATTCACGCGAATTTTAGGGACATATTCTGCAGCCAAAGCTTTTGTTAATCCTTCGATAGCACCTTTTGATGCTGCCACTTGCGTATGAAATGACAATCCCATTTGTACAGCAGTTGTAGAGAATAAAATGACTGATGCGTTGTCGCTTAATTTTAATTTTGAAATAACACTTTGAATCATTTTTAATGCTCCAATAACTTGAAGTTGATAATCATTTATGAAATCGTCAGATTTAATTCTTTCAAAGGGTTTCAGATTAATACTTCCAGGACAGTAAACCAAACCATCTAATATTTCAGGAAGAAAATCAAGCGCATAGTTTTGATCCAATACATTTAGAGGATACAATTTCAAATTTGGATGATCAGAATCTATCTTATTCTGAAAATAAGTTCCATAAACATGATGTCCTTCATCGATTAATTGTTCTGAAAGTCGCTTTCCTATTCCAGAGGAAGCTCCAATTATAAGATAATTTGCCATTTTACACGAAATTCTTATTTTTTAGAAATAACAAATGATTGCCATTTTTGTTTTCGTGTACTAACTTAACAGAACGCGTTCCTACTTCGCTTTTCAAGCTTCGTAGGAAGTATCCTTGTTTCGGTTTATAAGATTTGATATAAATGTTCGAGCAGTTTTTGGGAGAAAAAAAAGCCCTGCTTCGCTTTTCAAGCTTCGCAGGGCGTAGGTGGAGAAGATCGGGCTCGAACCGACGACCTCTTGACTGCCAGTCAAGCACTCTAGCCAACTGAGCTACATCCCCGGATTGTTATTCCTGCAAATGTAAACTATTAGTTGGTTTAGATTGCGCTTCTTTAGATTTCTTTTCAGTAAAAAGCTTAACTTTACAGCGCAATCAAATCATATTTTATATGCTTAATAAGCTACAAATTATTTTTAATTCTTCTGAAATTGGCGCAGGTACTTGTGGTGCTTCTTTAGGTCCACAAGCGATTGTTGCGGCTGCTAGACATAAAAAATCTTCGCTTTTTCACACACATTCGCCTTATGTTTTGAAGGATTGGAATAGTTTGTTGGATCAACCGAGCACTTTTCCCTACGCTAAGCGCATTGATGGAATGGTTAAGGTCTATAAAGAGGTTGCTTCTTGTGTTGAATTAACCTTAAAAGAAAATAAATTTCCAATTCTCGTAGCCGCTGACCATTGTTCGGCAGGTGGAACGATTAAAGGAATTCAAAATGTATTTCCAAATAAAAAATTGGGAGTTCTTTGGATAGATGCGCATGCGGATCTTCATACACCTTATACTACGCCTTCAGGTAACATGCACGGAATGCCACTTGCTACCGCACTAGGGACGGATAATTTGAGTTGTAAAAGAAATGACATTGACACCAATACTGCTGTAATGTGGCACGGACTGAAATCTACTGCATTACTTCCAGAAAATTTAATTTATGTTGCAGTTCGCGATACAGAAACGGAAGAGGATAGTTTAATAGCAGAGCATAATATTAAAAATTATACGGTTGCTGAACTCAGAAGTAAAGGACTCAACTCCATTTTGGAAGAAATAAAAAATCGTTTTTCTTCTTGTGATTTGGTGTATGTTTCCTTTGATGTAGATTCAATGGATCCAAAATATAGTTCCTACGGCACAGGAACTCCCGTTAAAGATGGTTTAACTGTTGAGGAGGCAAAAACGCTTATAATGGAAGTGTTGCGCATGCCTCAAACGATAGCTTTTGAATTGGTGGAAGTGAATCCATGTTTAGATGATCAAAAAAATAAAATGGCCGAAATAGCATTGTCAATTCTTGAAGAAGCTATTTCAACAATAGAGCAAAAATAATGGAACAAAAAATAAAACAAGTAATCTTAAATGCAGCGCCTACTTTATTTCAAGGTGAATTTAATTCGAATAGCATTCAATTAAAAGCAACCCGTAAAGATGTCGCAGGAGATTTGACATTATTGGTTTTTCCTTTAGCAAAATTAATGCAATGTTCACCAATGGAAGCTGGAGAACGGATTGGCCTATTGATTCAATCTGAAGTGCCTGAGGTGAGCGAAGTAGCTTCCGTTAATGGTTTTTTAAATATTACTTTCTCTGATAATTATTGGATCAAACAATTAAGTTTAGTTCAAGAAGACCCTGATTTCGGATTTGTTCCACCCAAAAGCAAGGCCACTGTTATGGTGGAGTATTCCTCTCCCAATACAAATAAACCATTGCATTTAGGTCATTTAAGGAATAATTTTCTAGGATTTTCAGTTGCTGAAATATTAAAAGCAAGTGGGTATCATGTAGTAAAAACTCAAGTCATTAACGATCGTGGAATTCATATTTGTAAAAGTATGTTGGCTTGGGAAAAATTCTCTCCTTTAAATGCCAAAGGAGAAAGAGAAACTCCTTCCAATACAGGTTGGAAAGGGGATAAGTTGGTTGGAAAATATTATGTGGCTTTTGATAAGCATTTTAATGCGGAAGCAGCTTCCATCATCGAACAATGGAAGGCTAATAATTTTGAATATTTCCCTGCAGAAATTGAAACTGAATACAAAAGATTAAGTACAGCTTTAGAAGGTAAAGACGAAAAAGCTCAAGCGGGTATTCATGATAAAATTAAGGAACTAGCAAAAAATCAAACTTCTTTGCTTCGTGAAGCTAAGGACATGCTTGTTAAGTGGGAAGCCAAAGATCCTCAAGTATATCTGCTTTGGACTACCATGAATTCATGGGTATACGCTGGATTTGAATCTACCTATGCGCAAATGGGTGTGACTTTTGATCAACTTTATTATGAGTCTGAAACCTATTTACTGGGTAAAGATGTCGTAATGAAAGGTTTATCTGATGGTATTTTCTACAAAAAAGAGGATGGTTCTGTTTGGATCGATTTAAGTGCAGAAGGTTTGGATGAAAAATTAGTTTTGCGTTCTGATGGTACTGCCGTTTATATGACGCAAGATATTGGTACTGCTATTGATCGATTCCATGATTATCCAGAACTTGAAGGGATGGTTTATACCGTTGGAAATGAGCAAGATTATCATTTTAAAGTACTGTTTTTGATTTTAGCAAAACTAGGGTATTCTTGGGCGAAAAATTGTTATCATTTGTCCTATGGGATGGTTGATTTGCCAAGTGGCAAAATGAAATCAAGGGAAGGTACTGTTGTCGATGCGGATGATCTTATGCAGGAAGTGATTGATAAAGCAGAGGAGTTGACGAGCGAAAGAGGGCATTTAGAAGGAATGTCTGATGTGGATAAATCTTTACTTTATCAGCAAATTGGAATGGGTGGATTAAAGTACTATCTGATGAAGGTTGATCCTAAGAAGAGAATGCTATTTAATCCTGAAGAATCCGTTGATTTAACCGGTAATACTGGACCTTTTATTCAATATGCCCATGCAAGGATTTGTTCTTTATTGGCAAAATCTCAAATTACATTGGGTGTTGTTGCGCCATTTGAAATGAGTCATGAAGAAAAGGAATTAATCAAACAATTGGCGCAATATCCTGCAATTATTCAAGAAGCTGCTAGCCTTTATTCTCCTGCAATCATAGCGAATTACTTATATGAATTGGCCAAGCAATATGGACATTTCTATCAGACGCAAGCTATTTTAATTGAAGTTGATTCAGCCAAGAAATTGGGTAGATTAACTTTAAGTGCTAGCGTAGCTAAAGTTTTAAAAAGTGGCTTGTCCTTGTTGGGAATTTTGGCACCAAAAAAAATGTAATTAAGACTCTTAATTACATTTTTTAAAACGCTTGAACGATAAAGTTCAATCGATACTTATTCTAATCATATATTAATCACCATGTTCTGTTGGCTCTAAATCAGCAAGATCCATCCATCCACTGGTAGTTTTTTCCGTTTGGTAATTATAAAATTCAATAAATCCAAAACCGTTTCTTGTTCTCAAAATACTTGCCTCGTCATATTGAACTAAGAATGCTTTGCGTTTTGTTGCAAAATCTGGTTGATCATAGAAGTATGTTTTCTTGGCACTTACCATTACATCATAAACATCTTGAAAAATTCGCTCAAGTTTCTCCAAAGCTAAAAGTCTATCCTTTTCTTTAGTCTCCTCCATGGCTAATTTCTCAGCGTCCATGGCTAATTTTTCCTTTTCGATACGAATGCGTTCTT
>CANLAQ010000058.1 GCA_947488235.1 Flavobacteriales bacterium
AAACCTCCCGCTAAGTTCAAAGGATCCACTACCTTAATATTAATAGGACCTTTTCCATAATCGTATTCTGGAGTCTCAACAAAACCATCAGACAAGACTTTGGATAAAGTAGCAGAGGTGAAATCTAAATTTCTATTTCCATTACCATATCCATCAACCCTTGTGATGCGGGGTGAAGAACCATATTCAAGATAATGTAAGGTCCCACCCGTTTCCGGCAAAGAAATATGTGGAATGCCCTCCATTGGTTTAACTTCTCCAACGGCTGCTTTTCGACTGCTGATGTAGCGTTTTTTTTGACCGTCCAAACTTAAAGGATCGTTGGGACTATAAGTTTTATAATTGTTATGAGCATAAGCCACTGCCATAAAATAGTAGCGTTTAAAATTCACCAGTTGCGTAGCTCCTTGTGCAAATAAATCAGTAGTTACACTAAAAGAATGCCTAATGCCTTTGTCTTCACCATCAACGGCCTCAATAGGGACAGAGAATCCAAGATCCTCATCAAATTCGAAATTAATAATGCGTCCAATACCGTCTTTAAGATCGCATTGTGCTACCAAACGCGCCTTTACCGGATTTCTAAGATCTGAAGAAGAGACTTGTTGGTCTTTTAATTGGTAGATTTGATAGCCTTGAAAGCGGTACTTTTTATCTGCATTGGGATCATTCGAGACAATAAAAGGATCTTCTTCAACATATCCTTCCCCATAATTATTGGAATTGGAAGGGTTTGAAATAGTCAAAATTAGTTCATTTTTCAATTCTTGTATTTCTAGGGTTGGCGCATGAGGAGCGTCCAGTACTTTAAAGCAATTTTCAAATAAAGATTGTGCTTTATCATCAGCTCTTCTTAAAGATTCTACGGAAGCAAAAGGATCTCCGCCTGTAGATCTAGCCCAAACCACCCCAACAGTAATATTATTTACAGCTCCAGGTTTCAAGACAAATGGTCCAGCTGATTGTACAAATCTCCTATCATTCGGGGTGTTGTTCGCGGTTTGTTCGGTCCAATTGTCTTGAGGATAACCACCAGTTCCCCATCCAAGTGGATCAGTTGTTCCTGGAAACATGAAGTCGCAAGGAGTATTAGGGTCTGCCTGAGGATCAGAAATATGACCACTGCCCCCATAAACAAATTTGGTCCCATCTTTCCAAAAACCTCTCAGATAGTTATAATAGTCTACCGCATTGGTGGGATCGGTTTGATTAACATTTGCTCCATTGGTTGTATTAGAATAATATAGAAATCGTCTCATTCCAAATCGCTCATTGTCAATAATGCCATCACCAAATCCTATTCCATTTAAAGCTTCTAAATTTCCAATCCCATAGGCATTGTCTAAGCCGTCATTATCTTGGTAAGGTCCTTCAAAAAAATCAACCCCAACAGCGGGAGGTGAATAACCATAACCTTTATAACCTGAATTATCTCCGTCATAATTATCACCATTGTAGTAATAACCCAATCCACGAGCGACATCACAACCGGTATAATCATCATAAGGATCTCCGAGTGCGCCATCAGTAAAAAAACCAAAATAGGTATTGTATAGTGTTTGCGTCCCTCTATTAATCAATTCATAATTATAAAAAGTCATATTATTGACTTCATCATTGGAAGCAAAAGCAAAAGCTTGTGCACGAATTTCCATTCCAATCGGATCCGCTCCAGTTTCCGTATGGATATTTCCTTTGTCATTCATTACCCACCAATAGTTAAGATCTCCATATAAGGAAACCTTCCTGTCTACACTACATTCTTTTGTTTTTTTAATGTCGTGCCAAGGGTAATCACCATCTTGCCAACGATAAACTCCATCGCCATTAAAATCATAAAAAGGTGCTAAGTAGAAATCTTGTCCTAGGCTTACATCACCATGAGCAGGCCATGTTTTTATGATTTCAGGAACATGATAATTTGGAAAAAGGGCATCTTGGGTTTGTGTCCCGTCTTGTGCATCTGCAATTCCAGCTTCATACCATGCATTGAATTCACGAACCATATCTTGCGTAGTGATAAAATGTTTATCATATTTATTACAAGTTTCATAAGTAGTTTCAGCAAAAACTTGAGACAAAGGTCCTGTCCAGTAATCCTGACCATTTCTGTAGCGTAAAGCAGCCAATTTTAATTGTCCATTTACATCGGTTCCTCCCAACCACAAGGCAGAAGTAAAGAGCGCCATGATTCCTGAATTTTTCGGGACTTCATATTGAGAATAATTTTGTCCTGGAATTTGCCAAAGATTACCGGCAGTATGCACCATTGCTCTTACATTGTTCAATTCAAGATAAGTAGTAGAAGTTGGAGGTGCGCATCCTGCTGCTTTTGGAGGCGGAGTTTTTAGTGTATATTGAGTAGTATAGCTTTGGCTATATCCAAAGAAGATTTGACTTAAAGCAAGAAGAAAAAGTAAGGTCTTCATAATTAGATGATGAAGATAATAAGAATATCTAACCCAAGTGAAATTTATTCCTCCAAAACCAAACCAATATCATGGATTAATTGATTTACTTCCTTAGGATTGGTACCATCATAATAACCTCTTATGCGTTGTTTTTGATCAATCAACACAAAATTATTGGTGTGTATAAAATCACTTCCTGCATCTCCAAGGTTTTGGGCCTCTGATGGTTTTAGAACAAAATATGATTTCCGCGCCAAACGATATAGGTCTTCTTTCTTTCCTGTCAGAAAATGCCATTTCCCTTTGATATAGTGATGGTCATTCGCATATTTTTTTAATTGCTCTGGAGTATCATTGTCAGGATCTACCGTAAAACTGAGTAATTTCAAACGCTTATCTTTTTCATAAGCACTTTGAATGCGTTGCATTTGACGGTTCATGATAGGACAAATACTTTTGCAGGTAGCGAAGAAGTATTCTGCAACATAAACTTTCCCTTGAACCTCTTTATTACTTATTAAAATACCATCTTGATTTTCGAATTCAAAGGAACCAATTCTATGACCAATTCCAACTTGTAATAAGGTCGGATCAACCATTTCTTGGTTGACATCAATGGGATTAATGACAGGTAATTTTTTTTCAACAGAGGGATTCATTATAAAAAACGCAAGCGGAACAAAAATCACGAGAAGCACAAAAATTGCTAGTATTTTTTTCATGCTGTAAAATTAAAGATTAATGTGCTACACTGCTCTAATTTGAGGGGAAGCTTTGTAATGATCTTGCAAATAATTTAGGATTTGTTGCTTCCGTTCCTCTAATTCCCCTGATATTATTTTATAATTAACTTTTTGAGTTTCGAGAAGGTTATGGTAAAGTTCAAAAATTTCGTTCCTATCGTTTGGATTTTCCCGCATAGGATCTTCTTCCCAAGGAATATCAGGAACACATAAAAAATAAACATCAAAGAATTGCGCGTCAAAGTATTTTTGAATCAGATCAGAGCAGCAACTATATTTTACTTCTGACCAAACCTTCATAACAGTCATCTCTGTATCGGCAATGAAGTGGGACTCTTTACTCCATAATTTTACTTGTTCCCTTGCAATAAGATCCAGGTCCTCCTGAAAGTATTCTTTCTTTTCAGTAAGATATACTCTGGCGTATTCCTCCATTAATGGAATTTTCATCTCAGCACTCAGCCAACTAGAAAGGGTGCTTTTTCCTGTAGATTCAGGGCCAGTAAAAGCAATTTTTAGCGCTCGCTTCATTTTAGAATGGCTAATTTTTTCCAATAGAGCAGGCCAACAATGGACATGCTGAAATTGAATAGAAATAAAATTTCCGTTAAATATAATTCCTGAAAATGGAACAAAATAATGGATAAGAGGTTCAGTACCATCCAATAATACCAATTTTCTAAAATAGATTTAGCAGTTAGAAAAGTTGCTAAGAGGCAGAACACACTTATAAAAGCATCAAGATAGGGAAATTGCTGTTGAAATTCTTTGAATACCATTCCTAGGGTCAGTGCCATTACTAGGCCAATAATAAACATTAGCAAGTGATTTTTAATGGGCCAATGTATTGGTTTTTCATTAGGAGTTTTGCCCCAATTAATAAGACCAAAAACACCAATACCAATATAAAAGAATTGCAAATACGATTGTAAGAAGAGCTTGCTTTCCCAGAAAACGAAAATATAAATCAGGGAACTTAGGATTCCAAAATACCAGGCAATCCGTTTTTTGAGAAGAATAAATAATAAATAGAACAAGCCAAAAATGACTGCAAATAATTCCGGAATTGACACAGTTTTTTAGTAAAAGAATTGTTTTTTACTGCTATTTTTCCATCCTGCTTTATATTCAGCATCTACAAAATAAATCTTTACATCTGCTTTATAGTCGGCATTTACAAAAAATATTTTTTTACTTGCTTTATAATCTGCGTCTGTAAAAAACCATTTACCGTCGTTACTCCCAGCTTTGTAGTCAGCACTGACCTTATAGACAAGTAAATCTGCTTTGTAATCAGCATCTACAACAAATACTTTAACATTGGCTTTGTAATCAGCATCGACTGAATATATTTTTTGAGCAAAAAAGCTACTCATTGCACATACAAATAGAAGACTTAGACTTAATTTTTTCATGATTAAAATTTAATAAAACAATTGTTTTTTACTGCTATTTTTCCACCCTGCATCTGATTTATAATCTGCGAAGTAAATCACGATATCTGCATCCGATTTATAATCGCAAAAATAAATAGGGAATTTGGCATCTGATTTATAACTGGTAAAATACCACAATCCATCATTACCGGTAGCGTCCGACTTATAGGGACATTTATATACTACCAAATCAGCATCAGATTTATACTGCGCTACAAAGACTTTGACTTTAGCATCTGATTTATATTGCACACTAAATACGGTTTGAGCCTTTACATTCGAAAATATAATGGTAAAGAACACAAAAATTGGAAAGATGATTCTTTTCATTCGTTATTTTTTTTAGTGAAGTTATACATTAGAGATTAAAACCTTCCTATTATTTTCTAATTTTTATTCTTGGGGTTTAGTATCCTATTAAAAAAAGGATGTTCAAAACTATAGACTACTTTACAAATTTTAGGCCAAAAAAAGTGGAGATTTGTTTAAAATAAACCTATGAAAATTAAGACTCTTTTTGGAATTTCAATGGTATGCATTGCCATTAGCGCATGTGTTCCAGCAAAAAAATTCAAGGAACTTGCAGAAAAAGAACGGGTTTGTTCAGAAGAACTTGAAAAATACAAACGAAGTAGCTTGGATTATGAATCAAAAGCAAAGGAATATCAAGTACTTTATGAAGTTTTGACCAAAGACATGAATAAAATCAAAAAAGACACTTCTATTTTAGGTGCGCGTTTTAGAGACTTGCAAAGAGAACATAAAATTTTATTGAGTTCCCAAGAGGCACTTGAAAAGTCCTTTGAAACCTATAAGTCCATGGGATCTAAGGAAACATCAGCGCTTCAAAAACAGTTGGAAGCAAAAACTATTGAGGTCCAAAGAAAAAGTGATGCATTATTAGATCTTGAAGCTGAATTAAAAAGCAAACAGAAATTATTAGAAGAACGCGAGCAAAGGGTAAATGAATTAGAAGAAATGTTGCAAAGACAAGAAGCGTCTTTAAAAGCATTAAAAGATAAAGTTGCTGCAGCTTTAATTGGCTTTGAAAATAAAGGATTAAAAGTTGAACAGAAAAACGGAAAAATCTATGTGAGTCTGGAGGCAAAATTATTGTTCAAATCTGGGAGTACTGTGGTAGAACAAGAAGGTAAAAACGCATTGGTTGAGATTGGCAAGGCCTTAGAGAATGAAAAAGAATTAGAGATCGTTGTAGAAGGACACACAGATACAGATAAATTAAACAGCGCTAGCATGCCAAGAAATAATTGGGAATTGTCTGTATTGCGCTCCACTGCAGTTGTTGAAATTTTGTTGGCTAATTCGAGAATGTCACCCAATCAAATAATGGCAGCTGGTCGCGGAGAATTTCATCCAATAGATCCAAATGATAAAGCAAAGAATAGGAGAATAGAAGTAATTATCTCTCCAAATTTAGATGCACTATTTGAAATAATTTCAAATAATTAAATTAGAATTAATTTTATATTATGAAACCCTATTGCAATTCGTTCGTATTTGCATAGGTTGCCAAAAAAAATTACTTTTGCGCACCAAATTTTTTAATAAACATATATTTTACTTATGAAATCAATTGAATCGATAATGATTTATGTCCCAATTGTAATGGCAATTATTGGATTGCTTTTTATGGCAATCAAACGATCTTGGGTCTTGAAACAAGACGCTGGGGATGGAAAAATGAAAGAAATAGCAGATTATATCTACGAAGGCGCTTTGGCATTTTTAAAAGCTGAATACCGCTTGTTGGCTATTTTTGTTGTACTAGCAAGTATTGTACTCGCTGGAATTTCATTCATTGTTCCCACAACACATATATTAATAGTAGTAGCATTTATTTTCGGTGCCTTCTTCTCTGCTTTAGCAGGAAATATGGGAATGAAAATTGCCACAAAAACAAATGTTCGTACCACTCAAGCGGCAAGAACTAGTTTGCCACAAGCATTGAAAGTTTCTTTTGGCGGTGGAACCGTTATGGGACTTGGAGTTGCTGGATTAGCAGTTTTAGGTCTTACAGCTTTCTTTATTTTCTTCTTTAACTACTTCATGGGTGGTAATTGGGCAAATGGTGGAACAGAAAAAATGACAATCGTTTTGGAAACGCTAGCGGGTTTCTCTTTAGGAGCTGAATCCATTGCATTATTTGCGCGTGTTGGTGGAGGTATTTATACGAAAGCGGCCGATGTTGGAGCTGATTTAGTTGGAAAAGTGGAAGCTGGAATTCCTGAAGATGACCCACGCAACCCTGCTACTATTGCTGATAATGTTGGTGATAATGTTGGTGATGTTGCCGGAATGGGAGCTGATTTATTTGGATCTTATGTTGCAACAGTTTTAGCTGCAATGGTACTTGGTAATTATGTGATTAAAGATAACGGCGGATTTATTAATGATGCCTTTGGTGGAATTGGAGCAATTCTATTACCTATGTCAATTGCAGGTATTGGAATTGTTATTTCTATTCTTGGAACTTTATTAGTTAAAATTAAAAGTAATGATGCTAAGGAAGCACAAGTTCAAACAGCATTAAACATTGGAAATTGGGTTTCAATTGCCTTGGTTGCAGTTTCTTGTTTCTTTTTAGTGAATTGGATGCTACCTGCAAAAATGAATATGAATTTTTACGGAGAAGGTATAAAATCGATTTCTTCTATGCGTGTTTTTTATGCTGCATTAGTTGGTTTGGTTGTTGGAGCTGTTATTTCTTCGGTTACTGAATACTACACAGGCTTGGGTAAAAAACCAATTCTTAAAATCGTTGAAAAATCAAGTACAGGCGCAGGAACCAATATCATTGCAGGTTTGGCAACGGGAATGATTTCTACTTTCCCTACCGTTATCTTATTTGCTGCTGCCATTTGGACTTCTTACTCTTTCGCTGGTTTCTATGGTGTTGCTTTGGCTGCCTCTGCAATGATGGCTACAACTGCTATGCAATTGGCAATCGATGCTTTCGGACCTATTTCTGATAATGCTGGTGGTATTGCTGAAATGAGTGAATTACCAAAAGAAGTTCGTGAGCGTACTGACATCTTAGATTCAGTGGGTAACACAACCGCTGCAACAGGTAAAGGTTTTGCTATTGCATCTGCTGCTTTAACTTCTCTTGCTTTATTTGCTGCTTATGTAACATTTACTGGTATTGATGGGATTAATATTTATAAAGCACCTGTTTTAGCGATGTTGTTTATTGGAGCAATGATCCCTGTAGTATTCTCCGCATTGGCAATGAATTCTGTAGGTAAAGCTGCAATGGATATGGTACATGAGGTGAGAAGACAATTTAGAGAAATCCCAGGAATTATGGAGGGAACTGGTAAACCAGAATATGCTAAATGTGTAGATATTTCTACTAAAGCTGCCTTAAGAGAAATGATGTTGCCAGGAGTATTAACCATTGGCTTCCCTATTGCAATTGTAATTTTAGGGGTATTAATTTATCCTGACAATTACAAATTGGTTGCTGAAATGTTAGGTGGATATATGGCTGGTGTTACAGTATCTGGTGTGTTATGGGCAGTGTTCCAAAACAATGCAGGTGGTGCTTGGGACAATGCTAAAAAATCTTTCGAAGCAGGTGTTATGATTAATGGTGAAATGACCTATAAAGGTTCTGAAGCGCATAAAGCTGCGGTAACTGGAGATACAGTTGGTGATCCATTTAAAGATACTTCAGGTCCATCCATGAATATCTTAATTAAATTAACTTGTTTGATCGGTCTTGTAATCGCACCAATTTTAGGAAGTGGTTCTGAATCAAACTCAAGTAAGGATGCTAACCAGGATAAATGTGAAATGAATGAAGGTAAATGTAATCGTTCTACTTGTGATGATGATGATCATTGCAAAGGAGATGATAATGACGCCTGTGATGACAAAAAAATGGAATGCGAAGGAGAAACATCTTGTCACAAAATGGACAATATGATGGGCAAATGTGATATGTCAAAATGTGCCAAAATGACCAAAGATGAATGCGCTAAAATGTGCGATGAAAAAGGATGTTCTAAAGAAGAAAAAAAGATGTGCCTTTCTCATTATGGAAAAGATGGTAAATTTTTAGCAGATAAAAATGCTGATTGCAAAAAGAATAAAAAGGATTGTTGCAAAGGACATTAATTAATTTTTGATATTTCGAAAGCCACCTTAGGGTGGCTTTTTTTGTTAAGGAAACTATTTATAACCCCGAAGGGGGTTAAATATCAATTGCGTTAAACATAAAATCTACCCCTCGTTTTTGGTATGTATTTTTATTTAAAATCATGACAAAAAGATGCTGTTCTTAGATAACAATCAGACAATATTTTTTGCTTTGTCACACACATAGTATTAATTTTATGAGGTGAATTCAAATAAAGACTTTTTTGAACAGGTACATCAAGTAGCACGACTCATTCCCTATGGACGCGTTACCACCTATGGTGCCATCGCCAATTACTTGTCTCTTAATTCTGCTGCCAGAATGGTGGGATGGGCAATGAATGCAGCACATAAATTTCCCGATATTCCAGCACATCGAGTAGTGAATAGAATTGGCGTGCTCAGTGGAAAATTTCATTTTCCTGAACCCAATAGCATGGAACTATTATTAAATGCTGAAGGAATTCAGATCCAAGACAATCAGATTATTGATTTTGATAAATATTTTTGGGATCCAACTATAGAATTAGCCTTAGACGCGTAAGGCAATCAAACATTTCTATTACTTTTACAAAAAAATAGACAATGAAATTCGCAACTAAAGCAATACACGAAGGGGTGCATCCTGATCCAACTACTGGAGCCATCATGACACCAATTTATCAAACTTCAACTTATGTTCAAGATGGCGTCGGAAATCATAAAGGTTACGAGTACTCTCGAACCTTAAATCCAACAAGACATGCCTTGGAGAAAAACTTAGCGGCAATTGAAAATGGTAAATATGGAGCGTGTTTTGGTTCTGGTCTTGCGGCTATTGATTGTGTAATTAAAATGTTGAATCCCGGAGATGAGGTGATCTCTACCAATGATCTTTATGGTGGATCTTACCGTATTTTTAAGACTATTTTTGAAAAATATGGTATCAAATTTCACTTCGTTAACATGCAAGACCCTGCTAATGTTAAAGCGTTGATCAATGAAAACACAAAAATAATTTGGGTAGAAACGCCAACCAATCCTATGATGAATATCATTGATATAGAAGCCATGGCTCACTTATCAAAATCATGTGGCGCTATGTTGTGTGTTGATAATACCTTCGCTACTCCTTTCTTACAATCGCCTTTAGATTTAGGGGCAGATATCGTGATGCATTCAGTAACAAAATATCTTGGTGGACACTCTGATGTGGTCATGGGTGCTTTGGTTACAAGTGACGATGCTATTGCTCAAGAAATGTATCGCATTCAAAATTCTTCAGGCGCCGTAACTGCTCCGATGGATTCTTTCTTAGTTTTGAGAGGCATTAAAACTTTGCACCTTCGTATGGAAAGACATTGTGAGAATGGTGAAAAAATCGCTCATTTTCTATTGGCGCACCCTAAAGTTGATAAAGTATATTGGCCAGGTTTTCCATCACATCCCAATCATGATGTTGCGAAAAAGCAAATGCGAGGTTTTGGTGGAATGATTTCATTTACACTGAAAGGAAATCTGCTAGAGGATGCCTTGGCAATTGTGAAAAACATGCATTTGTTTGCACTTGCTGAATCTTTAGGAGGTGTAGAATCTTTAGTTGGACATCCAGCTACCATGACTCACGCCTCGATTCCAAAAGAGGTTCGTGAATTAAGTGGCGTAGTAGATTCTTTAATCCGCTTAAGCGTTGGGGTAGAAGATGTGGAAGATTTGATCGAAGATCTATCTCAAGCACTGGCTTAAAGCGTTTCTAGTAGTTTAAAGAATTGTTCTTTTTTCGCCGGAGATAACGGAATAGCTGCTCCGTCTTTTAAAATTACTGAACCTCCTTGCTGTTTGTCATAACGGTCAATGAATTCTACATTGATCAGATGGGATTGCTGTACTCTAAAAAATCCATAGCCATTCAGTAAGGTTTCAAAATCTTTGAGTGTTTTGGAAACTAAAATCTTTTTACCACTGGTCAAGAAGAAAAAAGTATAGTTTTTATCCGATTCACAACGGATGATTTCGCTTAAGTCAACTACAAAAAC
>CANLAQ010000059.1 GCA_947488235.1 Flavobacteriales bacterium
TCCATTGATTGAAAATTGGTCGACAAGTCTAATTTTTTTAAATCCCGTTACCGTGTCTTTGGCTGATTTTACCTTTAATTCTAAAGTATTGTTCACACCAAAATTCATGAAGGAAGAACGATTGGTGTTTCCCACTGAATATATACTGCGCTCATACTGTGAGTAATTGATCAATGTTTGGTTGGCTCCTGCATTAGCACTTACTAATGGATTTAATAACGGCACATAACGATATCCTATGGAAGGGGTCATCAGATGCCTTAAGATCGGTTTGTTTTTCCCGATGAATTTGTAATAACTATACACTACTGCAGTCATACTCACATTGAAATTGAATTCGTGTGCCATCCCGCTTTTTCTTAAGGTGTCTGTCTTGCTGTCGTTTTTAGTTACATCATAAACCTTTTCAATCTGTTGAAAATTGATCTTATTTCCATAACTCAAACTTGGCGTAATTTTTATAGCATTTTTAAACAAGCCTCCTGTAGTTTGTAAGCTAATTCCTTGGTTGACTCCATTCATGAATTGATTGCTAATTCCCTGATAGTTAAAGTTGCTCAGTAAGGAATCTTTGAAGGTAGATTTATTTTGGGTTTCCAAGTTGTAGGTAAATCCTATCCTTTGAATGGTCTTTTTCCACTCTTTATCTGCTTTTTTGATCAATCCTTTGAATGGAAAAATCCGTGTTAAATTAGCATTGAATATCGGACTCATCAAGGAAATGTTTTTAGCAATAGAATTTTGACGCAAGGAAATTTTCATTCCCGTTGTAAATGGCTTTCCTGGAAAGAGTCGATTGATATTGATGTCTGAGTTAAAACTGTTGTTGAAGTATTGAGGATTAATTGGATCTAAATTGTTTTTGGTCTGATTATCGGAAATGAAATTCACATTAGAAGAAAAATTCCAATAGGGATTAGATTTTAATTCCTTTCTGTGCGTCCAAATGACACTCACTTTGTTTTGAGCTGTATTGCTTGGAAAACCTGTTCTAAACTGCTGAAAACCAACTGAAAGTCTTCCGCTGTATCCATATCGCTTAGCGTAATCTAAGTCGTTTTTTAGTCCCCAGCTACCGCGACTGTATAAATTGATGTAAGCGCTTGTCTGCAAATGATCGTTGATTGGGAAGTAATAACCCAAATTTTGAACTCCAAATCCATAAGCGGACAGAGGGACCATTTCTGGAAATAATATGCCGTGCGTCCTTTCTTTTTGCTGAGGGATGAAGGCAAAAGGTAATCCCAAAGGCGTTGGGATGCCATTTACCCACAAATTCATCGGGCCTGTAACAATTCTTTTTTGAGGGATCATTACCGCTTTGGATAATTGAAAATGGTAGTGGGGTTCTGGTAAATCACAAGTGGTTAGTCGGCCTTTCTTGAGGTGAATTTCATCGTTGGGGTAGCGTTTGGCCTCACCCATATGAAAGTAAAACTCATCTTGTTTGATGTTCATCTCTTCAATGTACCCCTTTTCAGTTTTGGTATTGTAACGCATTCTTAAACAAGTGATATCATCTTGTCCATCAGAAAATTGGGGAAGTTCGATGCGCTCTCCATCTGATGACATTCGGTAGCTGGCTTGGACTTCATTTTTGTTTAAATCAATTAAAATATATCCTGCATTTAACTTGATTTCTCCCATTTCGACCTTAGCTGCACCATATAAGTGAACTTTTTTACCTTTTATGTCATTGTAAATAGAGTCTTTCGCTGAATATTTAATTATCTCTGAAATAGAGTTGTCGTCAAGGCTTAGCGTGTCTTTGACAAGGTCTTTTTGGGCTGTAACATTCCCAATAAAACACATTATTAACAATGTCACGAAGATAAATCGGTATGAACCCTTGTTTGTTGTCAATTAAACCAAATTATATTTGTTAGAATGATTTCCTTTACTGCAAAACTACAAAAAACACTACGCTTTCTATGAACGATTGTGCAAGGAATTTATTCCTAACTTTTTTCCTAACTTTTTTCCTGTTTTCGACCTTGGTATTATCCCAGAATTCAAAATCAGAGAAACAAGCTATTAAGACCATTGTAATTGATGCTGGACATGGAGGAAAGGATCCTGGTTGCCATGGTTCTTTTGCTCATGAAAAACATGTTTGTTTAAATATGGCTTTGCGTCTCGGTCAATTAATTAAAGAAAAATATCCTGATGTTAAGGTAATTTACACAAGAGATAAAGATGTATTTGTGGAATTGTATGAACGCGCTAACATTGCCAATCGCGCCAATGCTGATTTATTTATCTGTATACATGCCAATGCAGGTAGCGTAAGTGCTTATGGGACGGAAACATATGTGCTCGGACTTCATCGTACAGAGTCCCAACAAAAAGTGGCCGAAAGAGAAAATTCAATTATTACCCTGGAAGATGATAAAGGCGCTAAGTATAAGGATTTTGATATGTCTCCCGATGCAATCATTGGGATCCAATTGCAATTGGCCGTAAATCTGAATCAATCTATTCGATTTGCTGAATTTTTACAAAAAGAATTTAAAAAACAAGGTCGCTATGACAGAGGAGTGAAGCAAGCTGGGTTTTTAGTACTTTATAAAACTACCATGCCCTCTGTGTTAATTGAAACTGGATTCTTACCCAATCCGACAGAAGAAAAATTTATTGGGAGTCCGGAAGGTCAAGAAAAAATGGCGCAATCGATGTTGACGGCATTTATTCAATATAAAAATCTAATGGAAGGAAAAGTTGTCGATAATACACCAGATAATACGCCACCAGAGGTAAAAGAAGTTGTGCCAGATACGAGTTCTGTGAAAACCAATACCAGTGGTTTAATTTTCTCTGTTCAAATCGAAACATCAGAAACAAGAATAGCCTTGAATTCCACAAGATTTAAAGGTCTTTCTGTTAAGGAATATCAACAAGATAAATTTTATAAATATTACACGGGTAGCTTTGCAAAAGATCTTGATGCCGCTAAAAATTACAAGATTGAATTGCAAGAAAAAGGATTTCAGCATGCTTTTGTTATAGCTTTCTTTAATGGAGAGCGTATTAGTATAGAAAAAGCTATTAAATTAGCAGAAAAATAGTCAATTGAGATTCACAAAGGAAATAAAAGCAGGTTTGATAGCGGTTCTTGCAATCGTTATTCTCATATTGGGAGTAAACTTCCTTAAAGGCAATAGTTTTTTTGGTGGTGATGTCGTTTATTATAGCTACTTCCCAAATTCAGGTCAATTAATGGTCTCTAGTAATGTGACTCTAAACGGGGTTATCGTTGGTAAAGTGACGGCCGTAGATTATAGACCTCAAAATAAATTAGACAAAAGAGTAAGGGTTACTTTTAATATTCAAAATGATGATGTTTATTTTCCAAAAGGAACAATTGTTGAAATTGGTTCTTTAGACCTTTTCAGTAAAGGTCTCTTAATTCAAATTCCTGCTAATATAACAGGTAAAAATTATAAAGTTGGTGCTGCAATACCTGGCCGTTTATCCGTAGATATGGTATCCCAAGTTAAAGCATATGCAGACCCAATATCTCAACGATTGCAAGCAATGATGAGTTCAGTAGATAAAATGGTAGGTTCTTTATCTGCATTTTGGGACGATAAAGCAACCTCGGAAATTGAAGGAAGTTTAAGAGAAGTTAAAATTACCATTCATAAATTGGGAAATTTGGCCAATGAAATGGGATCTTTTGTAGATCAAGAGAAAGCTCAGTTTTCAAGAATTTTATCGAATGTCGAAAATATCACCCAAAATTTAAAAAAGAGTAATGAACAAATTACGAGTGTAATTGGTAATGTGAAATTGATCTCTGATGATATGGTAGGGTCAAATTTTAAATCGGTTATCCTCGACGCTCAAACTACTTTGAAAAAAATAAACATGATTCTTGATGAAACCAGTCAAGGAAAAGGTAGCCTTGGAAAATTGATTCATGATGAAAAATTGTACAATGAATTGGTGGAAACAAATCAAGAATTGCAAGAATTAGTTGATGATCTCGAAAAACATCCTGAACGCTATGTTAATATTTCTGTCATTGGCAGAAAATCAAAAGGGCTTCATTTGACAAGTACTCAGGAGAAGAAATTAGAAAAATTATTGGATACAATTCCTGAATAAGTATGTGGACGATCCTCATTTTTAGTACAGTAACTATTTTTTCTTTTGGCTTGTTTTCAATCAACATGCTCAAAATCCGAAAAAATATTTTAATGGGTCGTGCCATCGATAGGTCAGACCGCCCATCAGAAAGATGGAAAACAATGTTTTTAGTGGCCTTTGGTCAAAAGAAAATGTTTTCTCGTCCCTTTGTTGCCTTGCTTCATTTAGCGCTATACAGTGCTTTTGTAATCACGCAAATTGAATTATTAGAAATAATGGTGGATGGATTTACCGGACATCACAGAATTTTCTATGAAAGTTTAGGTAGTCTTTACACTTTTGCAATTAGCTTTATTGAAGTACTTTCTGTTCTTGCTTTTATAGCGACTATAATTTTCCTTGCAAGAAGAAATTTATTAAAGTTGCCCCGATTAAATATGAAGGAACTCGCTGGTTGGCCAAAAAAAGATGCCAACTTGATTTTGATCATGGAGCTTATTTTGATTCTTTGCATTTTTACGATGAACGGGACGGATGAGGTGCTTTACGGTAGGGGAGGGTCACATGTGGCGTTTGAAAAAGGACATTTTGGTTTTGCTGTCTCCTCTTGGTTTGGACCTCTAGTTTTTGATGGATTGACGGTTGAAACGCTTAGGGTTTTGGAACGAATTGGTTGGTGGGGTCATTTGACCATGGTTTTTGTATTCTTGAATTATTTACCCTATTCCAAACATCTTCATATTCTCTTAGCTTTTCCGAATACTTATTTTAGTAATTTGAATGCTAAAGGTAAAATTTCCAATATGGAAGCAGTTACCCAAGAAGTTAAATTGATGATGGATCCAACGGCTGATCCTTATGCTGCAACCGAACCATCAGATGCTGTTCCTCAAAGATTTGGTGCTAAAGATGTCAATGATCTGACTTGGAAAAATTTATTGGATGCCTATTCGTGTACAGAATGTGGTCGTTGTACTTCTGCTTGTCCCGCAAATCAAACGGGTAAGTTGCTTTCTCCTCGAAAAATAATGATGGATACGCGTGATCGCCTAATGGAAGTAGGTGAGGGTGGTCTAGAAGATGGCAAAAGTCTTTTGGGTGATTACATCACAGAAGAAGAGATTTGGGCTTGTACTTCCTGTAATGCTTGTGTTCAAGAATGTCCCGTCAATATAGATCCACTCTCTATTATAATTGATTTGCGCAGGTACTTGGTGATGGAAGAATCTAAAATGCCAACTGAGTTGACTGGAATGTTGACCAATATTGAAAATAATGGTGCTCCTTGGCAATTTGCTCAGAGTGACCGCTTGAATTGGGCCCAAGAAGAATCTTAATTTATTTTATACGACTCATATTATGAATTTGAATGTTCCTACCATGTCGGAAATGCTTGCCAAAGGAGAAACTCCAGAGATTCTTTTTTGGGTAGGTTGTGCCGGTAGTTTTGACGATCGTGCAAAAAAAATCACGAAGGCATTGGTTAAAATATTAAATAATTGCAAAGTTAATTTTGCAGTTCTCGGTGCTGAAGAAAGTTGTACCGGTGATCCTGCAAGAAGAGCTGGAAATGAATTTACTTTTCAAATGCAAGCCATGATGAATATCCAAGTTCTAGATGGTTATCAGGTTAAAAAAATTGTTACTGCTTGTCCTCATTGTTTTAACACTTTAAAAAATGAGTATCCTGAACTAGGTGGAAATTATGAAGTAATTCATCACACACAATTGATTCAAGATTTGATTAACACTGGAAAATTATCTTTAGAAGGCAATCAGACCTTTAAAGGTAAGAAAATTACTTTCCATGATCCTTGCTATTTAGGTCGCGCCAATGATGTGTATGAAGCACCTCGTGCCTTAATCGAAAGATTAGATGCTGAGTTGGTTGAAATGAAAAGGTGTAAAACTAATGGTCTTTGCTGCGGTGCTGGTGGTGCTCAAATGTTTAAAGAAGCAGAAAAAGGAAACAAAGAAATAAATTTGGAACGCACAGAGGACGCTATAGAAACTGCAGCAAATATTATTGCGACCGGTTGTCCTTTTTGTAATACCATGATGACGGATGGCGTGAAGAATTTCAATAAAGAAAATGAAATTGTGGTAATGGATGTTGCTGAATTAATAGCCAATGCAGCAGAACTTTAACGCTTTATTTCCTGATTTTACAGATCAAAGTCGCCTTTGGATGTATTTGTCGGATCGGCCTTTTTCAAACGATGAGGTTTCAAGTATTGCGCAAGAACTCAATAAGTTTATGCTTTCTTGGTCGGCCCACAATAAGAAATTGAAATCTTCAGGAGGAATTTTATTCAATCAAATGTTACTCGTTGTTGTCGATGAAGATTTTGAACACGCCTCAGGTTGTTCGATTGATAGTTCTGTTCGCTTCGTAAAAGAAATGGGAGTAAAATATAAGGTAGATTTTTTCAATCGTTTGTTCGTACTCGCCCTCGATGGAAATACTCCATCAAGAAAGCCTTATGCAAGCTCAGAAAAAGATTCATTTATCAATCCTACGCTCACCAAGTTAGGCGAATTAAGGGCTTTCTTGAATACGAGTATCAAATAGTTTCCCAATTTATTTTAACCCCGAAAGGGCTTAAATATGAATAGCGTAGGATGCAATCCTGCGAAAAAGAATAAATTAGTTCCCTTTTTTCTGAACGAAATTTAATTTTTATTTTTAATTCCCCCATTTTATCCCTAACTTAAATAGAAAATAAAGTCGTAATGAAAAAAGAATGGTTGCAAAGGTCTGCAGGGGATCAAGATAAGGTTAAAATAGTACAAGACAGTTTAAAAGTGAGCCCCTTGATTGCGGAATTATTGCTGCATCGTGGAATTGATTCTTTCGAGAAAGCAAAAAAATTTTTCAGACCTGAAAAAAGTCATTTGCACGATCCGTTTCTAATGTTACATATGGATGTTGCTGTTCAGCGCTTGCAAACAGCAATAGTCAAACAAGAAAAAGTAATGATTTATGGCGATTATGATGTGGATGGCACTACTGCTGTTGCCTTAGTTTTCGGAGTATTACAAACACATCTCACGCAAATTGAATATTATATTCCCGATCGTTATGCAGAAGGTTATGGCGTGAGTTCTCAAGGCATTCAATATGCAAAAGATCATGACTTTACCCTTATCATCACCTTAGATTGTGGAATAAAAGCGGTCGAGCAAGTTACGATGGCAAAACAACACGGCATTGACATGATTATTTGTGATCACCATGAACCTGGAGTTATTTTACCCCCTGCGATTATTTTGGATCCGAAACAAAAAAATTGTTTGTATCCTTTCAAAGAACTTTCAGGTTGTGGTGTTGGATTTAAATTGTTGCAAGGATTATTTCAGAAAAATGAATGGGAAGACAAGCCCCTTTTTGAACAAACAGATTTATTAGCTTTAAGTATTGCAGCAGATATTGTTCAAGTATTAGATGAGAATAGGGTTTTGGCTTATCTTGGATTGCAGCAATTTAATGCGAACCCTCGTCCTGCGTTTTTGAGTTTGTTGTCGCTTGCAAAGAAACAACTTCCCTTAACTTTGACTGATTTAGTTTTTGTTCTTGCCCCAAGAATAAATGCTGCCGGACGATTAAGTTCAGGTAAAACAGCAGTGCAATTGATGGTTGAAGGCGATCCAGATTTAATTGATGCGATCGCCAATGAAATTAATGTAGACAATACCAATCGTCGAGCATTAGATAAAGACATTACTGCTCATGCACTTCAATTATTAGAGGAGGATCCTGAATTTAATGCTAGAAAAAGCACCGTTGTGTTTCATCCATCTTGGCATAAAGGAGTGGTTGGTATTGTTGCCTCTCGCTTAATAGAAAAGCACTTTAAACCTACTATTGTACTCACAGAATCGAATGGGATGGTTACAGGATCGGCGCGTACGGTCAATGATTTTGATATTCATGCAGCACTTTGCGCATGTGAAGATCTACTTGAACAATTTGGTGGACATACCCACGCGGCAGGCTTAAGTTTATTACCTGAAAATCTTGTTGCTTTTCAAGAGCGATTTGAGGAAGTTGTACAAAGAAGTATAAAGGAGGAAGACTTATTAATTAAACAGCACATTGATGCCAGTATACATTTGAATCAAGTATATCTTCCTGGAGAATCTTTTGCAAAGATTCCAAGGTTTATGAGGGTTTTGCAAGAATTTGAACCATTCGGCCCTGGAAATATGAAACCAGTATTTCTATTTAAACAAGTTTATTCCCATTCAAATCTCTTATTGAAAGAGGCTCATTTGAAATTGAAAATTCAGCAAGTAGATTCACCGGTAAAATTAGACGCTATAGGTTTTAATATGGCAGAGCATTCCAATACAGTAAGTTTGGGATTGGCTTATGATTTGGCTTGTACTTTCGAGGTCTCTACCTTTAGAGACAAAACAACGCTGCAATTAATGATTAAAGACCTGCGGCCTACTGATTAATTGTTTTTTTCAGTTCCTTTTCTTGAGAATATTATTTTGTAAATACTTATAAATTAAATAATTATGGGATTATATAAGAATTTCATTATATTTGGTTAAGGTATCACTTAATAAAAGGTCGACCGTTCTTCCTTTAAACCCACAGCAATTATTATGGTATTATTCAGGCAATTTTGCGTTGCAGTGTTATTTTTTTGTGTTCACCAAATACATGCTCAAGGCACAGCCGGATTCAATTCTAGTTTTATTGTTTTAGCCATTAATGGTGGTGCTAATGCCTACTATGACTTGCAAGCATCCACCAGTAATCCTGATTTCAATACCGCTAACTTAGGGACATTCACCAGTAGTAATAGTCTAGTAATCAAAGGTGCGGAACATAATGTTTGGAAGTGTGGTGGATGTGATCTGACTTCAACAAGACTTTATTATCGAATTTATGCAACGGGAGTAAGTCCTGGATCATTTACTAATCTCAATATACCCTGGTCATCCGGTGGAAATAATGGTTGTGGAGGTCAAGATCAACAATGGCAATATCTGTCGGGTAATATTGATGTCCTCGCTTGCCTAATTCCAGGCTCCTATACCCTAGAAGTCTACAGCGATGCCTCCATCACTTGCGGTGGTTCTGTATCAGCCAGTAATAATGGAAGTAATTATAAAGCAAGTTTTAGTGTTGGGGTTCCTTTGATTTTAACAAATGGGGGTTCTAATCTTTCTTGCCGATATTCAACTCTTGAGAATGCAATTTCAGCATTAAATTCAGCATCAATTACATCGCCTGTTATAATTACTGTTTACGGTCCTCAAACTGCACCTGATGGAACTGGATATTTAATAACTCAATCAGGCACTCTGTCAAATCCTATAACAATAGAGGGTATTTCTTCAATAATTACCTCTGGTTTGAATTCATCGGGAGGAGAGTTAGACGCTGTTTTTAAATTAAATGGATCTGATTATATTACTATTCAGAATTTTCAAATTTCAGAGAATAATTTAAATATTAACACAAGTATTGGTATCTCAAATACCATGACTGAAGCTGGAATTTTGATTATTCATTCAGATGCATTAAATGGAGCAAATAATAATTCGATAATTAATAACATAATCTCCTTAAATAGTAGTTACCCAAATAATTTTGGCATCTTGTCTACATCTGCTTCTACAACATCAAATTACTCACCAGGTTCAAATTCTCCTAATGATGCAAGTAATATTTCAGGCACAAATTCAAATAATAAGATTTATTCCAATTCTATTTCAAATGTTACTTCTGGAATCTATTTCATTTGTGGCCCTTCTGCTAATAATATTAATGAATCAGGCAATGACATAGGCGGTTCGAGTACTTTAACCGCAAATACGATAACATTTGGAACATCTAGCACAACTAATTTATCAATTAATAGATCTTTCAATATTAATGCTGGTATTTTCTTTTCTAATGGCACTAATTTCAATGTGAAGTATAATAATATTTCTTCTGCTTTTGTAATTTCGAATCATTTGTGTGGAATTTGTAATTTATCAGACCAAACTCCTCAAAATACTTCATATTCATCAAATATATCTAATAATTTAATCAATATTTCATCAGATGGTTTGCATGAAATTTCAGGAATTGATTTTGGTCATGGAGTAGATTTAGCAACTTTTAATTGTACAAATAATGACATAACAATAAATCAAAATTCAAATGCATCAGTTTTAAGTCAAATTTTTGGTATTAAATCTAATTACTCAAATAGCCAATCAGTTATTAATTTGAATTCTATTTCTATTTTTCAAACACAGACATCGGGTTTAACTTCATCAGATGTATATGGAATTAAAACCGGATTTGTACAAACTGGTCTTACGCTTTTAAATAATCAAATTAACATAAATCAAAATTCACCTACATTAAATGGAAGTTATAGTGGATTAAACATCTTCATTGATATTGAAAATAGTTTAGATAATGGAAATGTTTCAAATAATAC
>CANLAQ010000060.1 GCA_947488235.1 Flavobacteriales bacterium
AACGCGAACCACTTTTTTTTCTTCTAAAGTATATCCTGAATTAGATGGTTTTGTAGCGTATGATTTCAGCAGAAAGAAACAAAGAATATATCTGCAACCTATGCTGTGCGCGAAATACGCTGCCATGAAGTTAAATGCGGTAATTTCAGACTATCAAATAGGATTGGGTTATCAATTAAAAATCCCACTTGGATCCGGTAAAATGTATTTGTTTCATCAGTCGAGCGGTGGACCAAGTATAAGGTCTTTTTCGAATATTAGTGCATCTAAAAATAGTTTTTTATTCTTAAATTATCAGTTGAAAATTGGATTGGCGTATGCGTTGTAGTTTCTTTATCTTTAGCGTATTACTTCTTTTTTCTTGCGGAAAAGAATCAATAAATGCGCATTCGAAGGCAATTGGTCACGCTGCAATGGGTTTGGAAATGAGTAATGCTATCTTTCATGATAATACTAAAGAAGCTATTGATTTAGCCTTGAATTATTATCAGATGGATGGTATAGAAATAGATGTTCAAATGTCTGCAGATGGCGACTTGTGGTTGTATCATGATGATGATCTATCTTCCTCCACCGATGGAGCAACTTGTGTCAATAATTTAAATTCAACAACACTTAATACTTTGCATTATTCCAGTTTTCATCACGAATCATTGCAGCAACTAGATTCTTTATTGATAGAAAGTTTTGGTTCAAGAGAAATTTTTCTCGACCTCCGACATTATAATACTTGCAAAGAGCAAAAGGTTTCTTTCTCTATGTTTTTTGACGCGCTTCAATCATTGCATTTAGAAGACCATTTAAATCTGCATTGTGTTGTTTCGGATCCTTCCTTATTGGAATACTTGGAAAATGATTTTTCTATTTATTTCGCATCTGATGATTTTGCTCAAGGGGTTCATCTATTGCAAAATCATCCAAAGGTAGTTGGACTTGTGATACGCAATAAAATGCTATCCGAGCAACAAGTGAAATCACTGCAATTGTTGGGCAAAAAATCAGTTGTATTTGATGTAAGATCTCCAGCATCAATAAAGAATGCCCTTTCTAAAAACCCTGATTTTATTATGTCAGATGATATTCCAGTGGCGCTATCAATAATGCGCTAAACACTACTTAATTTCCATCGAAGTAATTCTTTTTTTAAGTTTATAGAGAGTAATTCATGGTGCTCATTAAGTTCCTTAATCGTTCTGATTCCCTCTGATTCTAATTTTTTAAAACCTTCAAAAACTTCCATTCTGTCCATTGCACTTCCTAAAATGATGGGCTCAGAAACTGTAAAATTTAAGGCTTGAAAGGGTGTAGTGAAAGTAAAATGAATCTTAAGCAGTTCCTCTATATGAACCATTAAGTTTTTAATGGAGTTGGTTCTCATAATTTCCAAATGAACCGTTGCTATAAGTTGCTCATATTGTGCTAAATCAATGATTAAGTTTCCTGAATAAGAAAAGTTGGCTTTTTCATTAGTTGGCGATCCAATCTTATATTCGAGTTGGTCGGCCACTTCCTGAAGTAAAATCAATCTTTTTTTTTTCGCTTCAAAGGTGATTTTTAATATAGGAGCAGAGCAAAGGAATTGTTTTATAGGAAATAATTGATTTTCGAAAGCATCCGTGATGCTTTCAAAGGACTTCAAGTCTATAAATTGTTCTGCTTCACTTTTGTTCATCAATCCCTGTATTCTTTCGTCTTTTTATATTCAGCATTTCGACAGAAAGTGAATAAACTAGGGCAAAATAAACATAGCCTTTTGGAATATGTTGTCCAAATGCTTCCGCAATTAAAAGAACACCAACGGTAACCAAGAAACTGAGGGCAATCATCTTAATAGTTGGGTTGTCGCTTATGAATTTGCTGATTTTCGCTGCAAATATTAACATGACGATCATAGAGATAATGACGGAAAGAAAAATTATGGCAATCGGATTCTCCCCAACTTCCTTCTGAATTCCATTGGTCATTCCAACCGCTGAGATGATGGAGTCGAAACTAAAAATAACATCGATAATTACAATTTGCATAATAATAGCAGAAAGTTTTGTTTTTGCGCTAGTACCTGCTTCTTCTTCTCCTTTAACACTTTTGTGCATTTCAATGGTGCTTTTGTAAATCAAGAAGAGTCCACCAGCGATTAAGACCAATCCTTGTCCAGTAAAAGCTTGACCAAAAACAGTAAATAATGGATCTATTAATTGCATTACCCATGAAACGGCAGCGAGTAAACCTAGCCGAATAATTAATGCTAAGGTCAAACCTGTATTCCGAGCAATTCTTTTATTTTTCCCATTCAATTTATCAGTGACAATACTGATAAAAATGATGTTGTCTATTCCTAAAACAATTTCTAAAGCAGATAAAATAAGGAGGTAAACCCATCCTTCCCAGTGACCTAGTATATTAAGATATTCCATGTGTAATGTTTGTTTTAATTGAATCAAAGAAATGCTGTAAATCTTGAGCATTCATTTCTTGATCAGTAACTATTTCTAATATCGATTTTCCTTCTTTTCGCAATAAGAACTTACTAATACTTTCGCTCACATCTATTTTTTCAGAGATTACTTCATAATCCCATCCAAATCCATGCGCTAGATGTGCGACACTTTGTTGATGTTCCGCTTCGAAGTACTTATTCAATTGTTTCGTTTTTGAGGGTCCATCAATAATTCTAAAGATTCCGCCACCCCCATTATTTACAACAATAATTTTAAGATTGGAAATGGTATTTTGATTCCATAAAGCATTGCTGTCATAGAGGAATGAAATATCTCCACTGATCAGTAGATGCTGTTTTTTAGGACTTATTAAAGCCGATCCCATTGCTGTACTCGTACTTCCATCAATGCCACTTGTTCCACGGTTGGCTCTATATTCAATACCAGCTATTGGATCAAACAATTGACAGTAACGCACTACTGAACTGTTGCTCATATGTAAAACAATTCCTTCAGGTAAGTTATCGTGCAGGGCTTGAAAAACATTAATATCTGTAGGTTTTTGGTTCTTTGATTCAAACAATGCTGTAGCGTCCTTACTTTGAATATCAATTTTCTTCCATTTACCAGCATAATTTATTTGATTTCTTTGGTAGTCGTAGGAATCGATTTCATTAAAAAAGAGTAGGGGAGCAACATCAAAATGATGTGTTAAACACTGATAGGTGTCCATTTCTGGAAATTCACTTCCTATTTTCCAATGGGTTTTAATTTTATTTCTTCGAATGAAATTTTTGATGCGCTTGGAAACAATTGCACCGCCAATAGTAATTAATACATCTGGAATAAATGCCGACTCTTCTTTGCTATTGATGGCATTCAAACTTCTATCAATGCAAGGATTAAATTCCGTGGATTGTAAATTAGAGGTGTTTTCAACAAGAACAGCGCAATTAGAATTAGTAGCAAATTTGATAATTAATTGCTGCAGTATTTCATTTTTGGGCAATTGTCCACAAAGCAACATTACTTTTTGCTTCGATAAAGTTTCCTTTATGTAATGAATAGTTTCTTGATTCCAAGAAATACCATTAGGGATTAGCGTTATTTTTCTGGAATAGGAATTCGTTTTTTCAATTACATTATAAAGTGGTTCATTCAATCCAACATTAAAGTGGATAGGTCCTTTCCATTTTCCAAGTCCCATGTTGAAAGCACTGGCAATTTCTCGTTCATTTTTCCAAAGATCATCATCTGTGTCATGTTGATCGTCAAATTCGTAAGAGGCACGGACATGTCCACCAAAAATATTTTTCTGCATTATGGTTTGTCCATCACCTTGATTGATCCAAGCCGCAGGTCTATCCGCAGTGATTACAATCAAAGGAACAGATCTGTAATATGCTTCTGCAATGGCTGGGGCATAATTAAATGCTGCAGAGCCTGAGGTACAACAAAGCGCTACAGGAGCTTGAGTTTCCTCAGCAATACCAAGTGCAAAAAATGCGGCACTGCGTTCGTCATGGACTATATAAGTTTCAAAATCAGGATGTTCGTCAAAAGCAATGGAAAATGGTGCGTTCCTTGAACCAGGAGAAACAACGATGTGTTTTACACCATGAGTTTGGCATTGGTCAAGAATTTGTTGAACGATAATTTTGTCGCTTGTAAGCATGATGCAAAATTACAATTTTTGGACAAGGTCAAGAAGGGTTTTACTTTTATTTTCTGTCTCCTGCCATTCTTCTGCTGCTAATGAGTTTTGAGTAAATCCACCACCAAGATATAAATGCATTTTACCAGCTGTAAGTTGACAGCAGCGCAGGTTTACATATAATTTGTGCTCATCCTGTTCATATCTTCCAAGTATTCCTGAATATAGATTTCGTTGATGTTGTTCGCTTTCACTAATTAAGGCAAGTGCTTTATCTTTTGGAAATCCTGCAACAGCTGGTGTTGGATGTAGTTGCTTTATTAATTCTGAAATAGATCCAGAAATTCGAAAAGAAAAATCACTTTTTAAATGTTTTATAGGTCCAGCGGAACTTTCATAAGGTCCTATCATTTTAATCTCACTCATGTTTTGTTCTTTCAAAATATCATGAATAAAACTACTCACGATCGCTTGTTCTTCTTTTTCTTTATCTCTCCAATCACTTTTATCTTCTGTGACTTTTGTTCCAGCCAAGGCAATAGTCTTTCCTATTCCCCTCTTAGAATTAAACAGTAGTTCTGGACTTGCGCCTAACCAAGTACCTATTGTAGGGTCAGAAATCATATAAACTAAAGCGTTTGGATACTGCGCTGTTAATTGTATAAAAAGATCAAAGGCATTGTTGTGATCAAATTCAATGGTTTTGATTCTAGAATAGACAGCTTTTTTGATGTTATTTGAAATCAGTTCTTCGATAAACAAATGAGCTTCTTCTAGATAACTTTCTTTCTTAATAGAAAATATATTCTGTTCGGATAAATAGAGTTGGAAATCTTCTTGATTATTTTCTTTAAAACCAAAGCGCTGCTCTTGGGTGAAATCCGAGAAAATAAATCCAGAAAAATCTTCCCAAGAATCTAGTGCTTGAATAGTCCCGTATTGTTTTACAAGGTCTTCTTCTGGAAATTTAAAATAAAGCAGTCCCATTTATCTTTTATCCAAAATCATAACTGTTAGTCGGCCAGTACAAATTAATTTCTCTGATATTTCCTCGTGAATATCAACTTGCCATAAATGAGTTTTGCGTCCTGCATGAATTATTTTGCCCGTGGCGATTACATTTCCACTGGAAACACTTCCTAAATGATTTGCATTTACCTCCAAACCAACTGGAATTTGTTTTTCGGTATCAATCAAAAGAAAGGAACCCATGGAACCAATAGTTTCAATTAAAGCAGCACTAGCGCCGCCATGTAAAATTCCCATAGGTTGTTTTGTCCTATGATCAACAGGCATCTTAACTTTCAGAAAATCTATCCCCAAAGCAACACACTCAATTCCGAGGGCTTCCATAAGGGTGTTTTTATTCAATTTATTAATTTCCTCAAGGGTAATTTGTCTCAATTCCATCTTACAAAAATACATTTTTACATGAATTTTAAGATATTTTTCAATTTTGGTTGGTCAGTTTTCAAAGTATTGTTACTTTTGCACCGAGGAGAAATGGCAGAGTGGTCGATTGCGGCAGTCTTGAAAACTGTTGAACCGAGAGGTTCCTGGGGTTCGAATCCCTATTTCTCCGCCAAAATAATTAAAGTCAAGCATTTATGCTTGGCTTTTTTTTTTGAAACAAACCTAAAGCTTGCTTTATGGTGAAGTTGAACAAAAAAAAGCCAGCCGTCGCAAAGCGGCAGGGCTTTAATTATTATGAAGCTAACCCCTCCCGGGATCACGCGTCCCTTCAGACGCGTAATCCTTTTATGGTGAAGTTGAACAAAAAAAAAGCCAGCCGTCGCAAAGCGACAGGGCTTTAATTATTATGAAGCTAACCCCTCCCGTGATCACGCGTCCCTTCAGACGCGTAATCCCTAAAGCTTGCTTTATGGTGCTTATTTCTTTACTTTTTTTTAGCTCAAAAAAAAGTAACAAAAAAAGGAGCTGACTGTGCAATGCACCTTACTTCGACGGACAAGTATTTTTCTCAACCATGAATAGTTTCGAAGTATTTTCAATCCACACCAAATATGGATGCTAGCGACTGAGCTTTCAGCTAGTCTTAGCATATACCAAATTCAATGGGTTTTCAAAACCTGCTATTGCAAGGTCTCAACTCGAATATTCCCCCCTTTGGAGGGGGATGAAGGGGGAGGACTTTTTAGTTGGTGCATTTTTTTAATCAAGAATAGCGCGTTGAAAGTTGGGCACCATAAGGAAGCTGTAAGCTCGCCGAAATGGTCGATTTTCAAAAGTGGAACGCCGATTACAAAAACTGGCACCGAGCTTTTTGCTACTTTTTTGCGGAAAAAAAGTAGAGAGATAAAGTTCTTTACTTTTTTTTAGCTCAAAAAAAATACCGACGCCTCGGTAACAAAAAAAGGAGCTGACTGTGCAATGCACCTTACTTCGACGGACAAGTATTCTTCTCAACCATGAATAGGTTCGAAGTATTTTCAATCCCCACCAAATTTGGATGCTAGCGACTGAGCTTTCAGCTAGTCTTAGCATATACCAAATTCAATGGGTTTTCAAAACCTGCTATTGCAAGGTCTAAACTCGAATGTTAATAATTATAGGTATCTTGCAAAAACATGAAAAATCGTTATAAATCAATATTAGTTATATTACTTATTATTAATTGTTCTTGTTCTCATCATCATTCTAATAAAGTTATTCAGATTGGAAATCAAGTATGGATGAAGCAAAACTTATCAGTAACTCGTTTTAGAAATAATGACATTATACCAGAAGTAAAATCAAATTTAGAATGGGTAAAGGCAGGTAAGGAACGAAAAGCGGTTTGGTGTTATTATGAAAACAATTACAAAATCGGCCAGAAATATGGCAAATTATATAATTGGTTTGCGGTAAATGATTCTCGTGGTTTAGCTCCGGTTGGATTTCATATTCCAAGTGATAATGAATGGGATCAATTGGATATATTTTTGGGTTCGTCAAATACTGGAGAAAAACTTAAATCAATTTATTATTGGGATAAAAAATTTAATGGATCAAATGAAATTGGTTTTTCAGCCATCCCAACTGGTTTCCGCAGTAGTGACGGTTATTTTAATGCGATTAATTATGAAGCAAATTGGTGGAGTATAACTTCTGGTGATCTTATTTTTGCATGGAGTCGTAAGGTTGGTTGTGCGGATGACTATCTAATAAGAGATTATAGCAATAAATGCAATGGATTTTCTGTTCGTTGTTTGATGAATTAAATTCTAAATAAATAGTTGAATCGAAATATCAAAAACCACCTATTGCAAGGTCTCAACTCGAATATTTCCCCCTTTGGAGGGGGATGAAGGGGGAGGGTTTTAGTTGGTTCATTTTTTTTAATCAAGAATAGCGAATCGAGTGTTCCGTGTCTTTCGACTACGCTCAATCCACTTTTAAAGCTCATCGAGCGGCTTGTGCTTTGACACTTGTGCCGAGCTTGTCGAGGTATGCCGAAGTAAGTCGAGAGGTGCGGAAAAAAAGTATTGAGTTAAGGTTCCTAAGCTTCTTTTTTCTTAATGAAATTATAAACTCTATATGTCAAGAATATATTAATAAAAATAGCTACAATCACCACCAATCCTAATACAGTAAAATGCTCCAATGGACTTGTTTTGGTTTTTTGAGCAATAATTGTCCCTCCTAATAAGGCTGCAATTCCACCCGCCATTTGTTGCAAAGAGGAATTAATACTCATAAAAGCTCCCCTGTCTTTTAATTCGGGAACAGAGGCTGTCAATGCTTGCGAAGGAATGATTCTGGCCATTACACCTCCCATCATGATAATATTAACAACGACCAATACCCAAAAAGGTACCTGCCCCAAATTAGTGTAAATAATTACAGCGATTACGGTAAGTAAGGAAGCACCAACAAATATGGAATATTTATTAAATCTATCACTTAATTTACCAACGATAGGCATTATCAAGATGGTTGCTACTCCAATGAGCATAAACATAAGGGGTAGTTCCTTTTGATCAATACCTATATTGTTCACGGCATAGGAACTTCCCCAAGGCATCATCAAGTATCCACCTAAGGACATAAATGCTGTAGCCGAAAATCCAATGCGGTAATTCTTGTTAGAAATTGTTTTCCACATGTGCTTTAATGGATTGTCTCTTTGTAGTGACAAATGTTCTTTAACAGGTTTTAATACGAGAATTCCAGCGATGAAAATAGCACTTGCTATTCCAACAATAAGATAGAAAGGTGCTTGCCAATTCCAAATATTGGCTAAAAATAAACTAATTGGTATACCAAGAATTTGGCTTATTCCAAATCCCATCTGAAGATATCCCATTACACGACCTCTTTGGTTGGTGAGAAAAATATCTGTTACAATCGCAAGGGATATAGAACTGATAACACCTCCAAATATTCCTGTGAATATTCTAGCGCCAACCAAAAGCCAATAGGTATCAGCCATTCCACAAAGTAAGGTCCCAAGGATAAATCCTGCATAAAAGAACAATAACAAGCGCTTTCGGTCAAATTTATCTGCAAAACTTGCTGTTAGAAACCCAGA
Organism: Flavobacteriales bacterium; assembly: GCA_947488235.1. Lineage (GTDB taxonomy): Bacteria > Bacteroidota > Bacteroidia > Flavobacteriales_D > Crocinitomicaceae > UBA952. Next base: position 8,624 of record CANLAQ010000060.1, read on the forward strand.
GACTCCGGCAGACAATGCGTAACTCGAAACTACAATTCCAAATTGAGCAGGGCTGATTTTCATGTTTTTCATAATCAAATCTCCCAAGGGTGACATGACCATAAAATCCAATACCACACTGAATTGTGTTAATGCTAAAATAAGTATTGCGGCAATTTGGTAGGGGGTGAATTTGATTTTCTCTTTGGAACCTGAGTTGTTATCTTTCATAGTTGCAAAAGTATCATCTTGTTTCCATTCAGCGTGTTTATTTAAATTATTATTTCATGAAATTAAATTCATTTCAAGTTTTAAACTTTTGAAGGTAGATTTTGTTTTATCTTTGGATAAATCTATATCAATTGGAAAATCCTATTATCGAAGTAAAAAATTTATCAAAGAAATTTGGAAATTTTGAAGCTGTTAAGGATGTGAGTTTTACGGTACAAAAAGGTGATGTCTTTGGTTTTTTAGGACCCAATGGCGCCGGAAAAAGCACCACTATGCGTTGCCTCATGTCTTTAATTAAACCAAATAGTGGTTCTATCGCTATTTTTGGAAATGATATTGCTGCTCATCGTAAAGAAATTCTATCCAATGTTGGGAGTATCATTGAGAAACCTGATTTTTATAAATATCTATCTGCGGAAAAAAATCTAGAAATTTTTGCTCGTATTTCTGGCGTTCGTGTTGAAAAAAAGGAAATACAAGAAATGTTAGCTTTTGTAGGTCTCGACGGGAGAGGCAAGGACAAAATCGGTGGATTCTCTCACGGTATGAAACAGCGCTTAGGTATTGCTCAAACTTTATTGCATAAACCGGATTTAATTATTTTAGATGAACCCACCACAGGATTAGATCCTCAAGGAATTATAGAGGTTCGTAATTTAATTTTGCGCCTTAAAACGGAACAACAAAAAACAGTCGTTCTGTCTTCTCATCAGCTCTCTGAAATTGAAATCATAGCGAATAGAATGGTGATTATTAATAAAGGAAGATCTGTAATTGAAGGTTCAGTGGAGGAATTGGTAAATCAACAAGAATTGCTATTGCAGATAGATATTCTTAATGTAGAGAAAGCTATTCTAGATTTAAAGACTGAATATCCAAATCTAGAAGTCAAACATTTACACGGTACCATAATTGAATTACCTGTTGAAAAAGAAATGGTTCCCGTAATTAATGCGTTTTTAGTGAATAAGGGCCATCAGGTAAATGGATTGGAACCTAAAAGAAAGTTAGAAGATTTTTTCATGAAAATTGTACAAGCCTAATGTTACTTAAAAACACCTACAACGAATTCATAAAAATAATTGCTAAACCAAGAAGTTATATTGGTCTGGCTGCGCTTACCGCATTGATTTTTATCATTCTATTTGCAATGAAAGCAGATGGGACTTCCTATATTTCTTTTGTGACCAGTTCCTTTGAACAAAGCCTTTCTTTTAATGGTAATATTTTAAATGGGAATTTAATTGCTTTTATTATTCTTCAAATGTTAATCGTTCATATCCCTCTTTTAATTGCTCTGGTGACGGGTGATTTGATTTCAGGTGAAGCGGCAATGGGAACAATTCGCATGTTGGCAACCAAACCAATCTCTAGAACTAATATCGTTTTATCTAAATTCATCGCTGGAGCTGTCTACACTTTAATCTTGACGCTTTGGCTTGCTTTTTTAGCGCTTGTGGTTGTCAAATTTCTATTTGGAACAGGTGATATGATGGTTCTCAATAGCAATGGGCTTGTGATCCTTCAAGAATCTGATATTTTGTGGCGCTATGGTTGTAGTTTTGTAATTGCCTTTTTGGCTTTGTTAACAGTCTCCTCTCTTTCAATTTGTCT
>CANLAQ010000061.1 GCA_947488235.1 Flavobacteriales bacterium
TTCTTGGGTGCAAATTGATTACTTTTGGCGGCTATTACATGCAAAAATGCAAGTATTTGAAAAGAAGCAAGGATTACTAAAATTGATATTCCACTCATTTTCAATATGCTGTATGGCCTCATAGTTCAATGGATAGAATAGATGTTTCCCATTTATTCACTTTTTTTAGGTAATAACATCCTGATTACCTGTATTATACATTTATTTTTCAATATTTCAGTGCAAGTTCAGCGTGCAACTTTCAGGTTATTAATCCATAAGAGATTCATAACTTTTATTTAATTCCTTGAAAAATTTATTGCTTTTCAACTTAGGTTCATTTGATATAAAGTTAAATCAAAAATTTATTGGTTTGTATTCCATAAATTACTACTACCTTTTTAGTAGGTTCTTCATAATAAAAAATAAAAATTTGAATTAAATTTCACTAGTTTTACAATCAATAATTATCTTTAATAATCATAATACAATTGACTATTAAATTATAGAAAACTAATAACCCTTAATGATTCAAGATTTAGAAAAGACCCTATGGGCAACTGCCGATAAACTCCGTAATAATATGGATGCTGCCGAATACAAACACATTGTATTGGGTTTAATATTTTTAAAATATATCTCTGATAGTTTTGAAGAACTACATTCAAAATTACAGGAAGATAAATTGTCTGACCCCGAAGACAAAGACGAATACTTAGCCGAGAGTGTATTCTATGTTCCTCAAACTGCCCGTTGGAAATACCTCCAATTTGAAAGAGCTAAACTACCATCTATAGGGAAGGATATTGACGATGCAATGGATGCCATTGAAAAGGATAATCCTAACCTTAAAGGGGTATTACCTAAAGATTATGCTCGTCCTGCATTGGATAAGAAAAGATTGGGCGAACTCATTGACCTGATTGGGAATATTGGATTCAAAGAGCCGGGGCAAAATAGTAAGGATTTGTTAGGAAGAGTATATGAATACTTCTTGGGAATGTTTGCCGATGCAGAAGGAAAAAGAGGTGGGCAGTTCTATACACCTGAGAGTATTGTTAAGTTATTGGTGGAGATGTTAGAACCATACAATGGACGCATTTATGATGGGTGCTGTGGTTCAGGTGGAATGTTTGTTCAAAGTGAAAAGTTTATCCAAGCACACGGGGGTAGATTAAATGACATCTCGGTATATGGACAGGAAAGCAATCCAACTACCTACAAACTGGCTAAAATGAACCTTGCTATTCGTGGTATTGATGCAAAGATTGAATTGGGTGACACCTTTCATAATGATAGACACAAAGACCTACAAGTGGATTACGCCATAATGAATCCACCATTTAACATCTCTGACTATGGCGCTGAATCATTACAGGATTCGCATATGTGGAAGTATGGTGTACCACCATCAAGTAATGCGAACTATGGTTGGTTGCAATTAGTAATAAACAAACTAAGTCCAAGTGGTATTGCAGGTATTGTATTGGCTAATGGTGCGATGACCTCAAATTCAGGTGGTGAGAACGAGATTAGAAAGAATATGATTTTAGATGGTGTGGTGGACTGTATGGTTGCCCTTCCAACTCAATTGTTTTTTAATACACAGATTCCTGCTTGTTTGTGGTTTTTGGCTCGTAACCGAACCAACGGAAAGTTGAGAAACCGTAAAAATGAAATCCTGTTTATTGATGCTCGTAAATCAGGGGCATTGGTATCAAGAAAGAATAAGGCATTTACCGATGAGGACATTGCCAAAATATCTGAAGTGTACCACAATTGGAGGAGTAAAGATGGAAATTATGAAGACGTTCAAGGATTTTGTAAATCAGCTTCATTGAAAGAAGTTGAAGACAACAACTTTGTCTTAACTCCGGGACGTTACGTTGGTACTGAGGATATAGAAGATGATGGAATATCATTTGAAGATAAAGTTACCGTGATATCTGAGAACCTGAAATCACACTTTGAAGAATCCATACAACTTCAGGAACGCATCAAACAAAATCTTAAAAAAGTGGGGATTGAGTTATGAGTCCAAACTAAAATAAGGAATTCTTTATGTTACTTTTAACCCACTAAAGTAAAATATGGATTTTTTAATGTTAGTTTGCTAAAATAAAATGAACAATGATAAACCTAGATAAATACCAATCAGGGAAAACGATAAAAGACCCTACAGGATATTCCTATTTCATGCCCAACCCGATAAATGATTCGTGGATTTGGGAAGACCAAAGCATCAACAAGTTATTGGAAAAAGCCGCTATTAAGCTTGGGGAGTTGAATTCTTATTCAAAATTGGTTCCCAATATAGATTTGTTCATCCAGCTGCATGTAACCAAAGAAGCGGTAGTTTCCAGCAGAATAGAAGGAACCCAAACCCAAATGGATGAAGCCCTTTTGGATGAGGATGAGATTATGCCCGAAAGAAAGAATGACTGGCAGGAGGTAAACAATTACATCAAGTCTTTGAATCAGGCGATTATTGAATTGGAAACCTTGCCCATCTCCTCCCGTTTAATTAAAAAAACACATGAGATTTTACTTAGTAGTGTAAGGGGTGAACACAAACAACCGGGCGATTTCCGTACCTCGCAAAATTGGATTGGAGGAAACAGTCTGGCAGATGCGGTATTTGTTCCACCACATCAGATGTATGTGAATGAATTGATGGGTGATTTAGAAAAATTCTTGCACAATGAGGATATTCAGGTGCCTGCATTGATTAAAATAGGCATTGCACATTATCAGTTTGAAACCATACACCCGTTCTTAGACGGCAACGGCCGTATTGGAAGACTACTCATTACCCTGTTTTTAGTTGACCAAAAAATACTTACCAAACCCTTGTTGTATTTATCTGCATTTTTTGAAAAAAACAAAGGGCTATATTACGACAACCTCACTTTTGTAAGAACCAAAAACGACATGAAGCAGTGGCTAAAATACTTTTTGGTAGGAGTAGCCGAAACAGCCGAAAATGCCACACAAACTTTGTCGAGTGTATTGGAATTAAAAGCCCGGTTAGAAGCAAATCTAACTGTTCATTTTGGCAAGAGGGCACACAATGCCGGTATTTTATTGCAGCACTTATTCAGAAAACCCGTAATTCATGTAAATCAGGTAAAAGAACTTACCCAAAGCACTTACAAAACGGCCAATGACTTGGTAAATGATTTTGTAACTGCCGGAATATTGGTTGAAATGACCGGAAACAGGAGGAACAGAGTCTTTGTGTTTGATGAATACCTAAAACTTTTTTAAATCATGACCAATATATTTAAAGAACATAAAGACCATTTTGAGCAATCCATCCAACTTCAAGAACGCATCAGAGAAAACCTTAAAAAAGTGGGGATAGAAATATGAACAACTGGCAAGAAGATAGTAATCTTGATTTCAAAAGTCTAAAAAAGGCTATTGGTAATAAATCAGATGTAGAATCATTAGCAGAAACTTGTGTTTGTTTTGCTAATGCTCAAGGAGGTAAATTAATTATTGGAATAGAAAATAAAGAATCTGAACCTCCAACAAACCAAAAAATAGTTATTGATGAAATGAACAAAGTAGTTAGTCGTCTTCGTTCATTAACTGATGGTGTAGGTTTAGTAAATCCCGAAGTTATTAAACATAAGAATGGTGGAGAATATTTTATTGTTAATATTTTACCTTCTTCCCGAACTATTGCCACCACTACTTCAGGAAAAGTTTTTGTCCGGATTACAGATAATTGTTATGCTGTTAAAAGTGAAGAATTAACAGACCTTGCGTCTGAAAAAAACGCCTTTCAATGGGAATTAGTTGTTGCTCAAAAATTATCTATTGAACAAGCAGACACAGAACAAATCAATTTTTTTATTTCAAAAATCCGTAAATCAGAAAAAGTTTCTGATTTTATAAAGGACAAATCCGATGTAGAGATATTTGAACACTATCAACTCCTATCTCATGAAGGGTTATTAACAAACTTGGGTGTTTTATGGTTAGGTACTCCTTTACAAAGAGCAAGATTAAGTTACCCTATTACTTTTCAATATTTGGTTTATAATGAACGGGAAGAAAAAATAAGGGAAAAAAAGTATCACTTTCACCAATATAATCCTATGGAATTATTATTGGAAATTGAAAAAGAAGCGGTTGAACTTACTTACTCTTCTGAGTTGAGCAATGGTCTATTCAGAAATAAAATTCGTAATTATCCAAAAGAGGTAATTCGTGAATTACTTATAAACACAATTGCTCATAAAAGATATACAAGTTCCGGTGATATTTTTCTTGAAGTTTATTCTGATAGAATAGTATTTACAAATCCCGGTGGTTTACCATTAGGTATTTCAAAAGACAATATTTTACACGAAAGACAAAGAAGAAACCCTCATCTTATTCAAACTTTACACGACCTAAAATTAATGGAGGGTGAAGGTTCAGGTTATGACCTTGTGTATGAAAAACTAAGTTTAGACGCTAAACCATTTCCAGAAATAGAGAGTTCGTTTAATAAAATGGCTGTCTCAGTTAAATCAGGGATTATTGATGAGGAAGCTCTTTCCGTTATTGATTATATTAACAAACATTTTCAACTTACTCAAAAAGAAACCATTACTTTAGGTGTAGTTGCTACAAGAAAAAAAATATTAGTAACACAACTATCTACTGCCCTACAAATTAATCAAGAAGACAAACTTAAATATTGGATAGGAACACTGATAGATAAGAATATTCTAATTAGTCGGGGAGCAAAAAAAGGAACTGAGTATCTTCTTAATCCTGGTATATTTTCTCAAGCCAAACTCAATCTAACTCCAAGTCTTAAAACGATAGAAACATACAAATTGGAAGCGTTAATCATAGAAGATTTGAAACATAATGGTGAAAGTAAAATGAAAGAGATTCAAGATAGATTAAGCGAGGTATACCCTAATGATATTCAAAAAGCGGTATATAGATTAGTTGACAAAAATGAATTAATTAAATCGGGAGGGTATCGTAATCGTACTTATTTAATTCCTAAAAAAAAATAAATGAAAAATAAAATGAAAAATAAAAACACTCAAACCATTGAATACAAAGGATTTAATTTATTTTTTTATTTTTTATTTCTGAAAATAAATATTTTATAAATGACCAACTGGAAAGAATATAAATTATCCGATTTAATGGAGCTTAAATATGGTAAAGACCATAAACATTTAGCAGATGGTTCATATCCTTTGTTTGGTTCAGGGGGGATAATGAGATATGTTGAGAAATCCATTTATGAGGAAGAATCAATACTTATACCAAGGAAAGGTACATTAAGTAATTTATTTTATGTCAATGAACCATTTTGGTCAGTCGACACAATGTTTTGGTCAAAAATTAAACAAGATAAAGTACTTCCAAAATATCTTTATTACACTTTAAAGACATATAATCTTGCGGAATTAAACGTTGGTTCTGCGGTTCCAAGTTTAACAACAGAAGTGTTGAATAAAGTAGATGTTACTATTCCGAATATAGATACCCAAACCGCCATTGCCGAAATCCTATCATCTCTTGACGATAAAATTGAACTCAACAACAAAATAAATCAGGAGTTAGAAACACTGGCTCAAACTCTGTTTAAACAATGGTTCATTGATTATGAGTTTCCCAATGAAAACGGAGAACCCTACAAATCATCTGGTGGTGAAATGGTGGATAGTGAATTGGGTGAGATTCCTAAGGGTTGGGATAAAATCAAACTTAAAAAGTTAGTTACGAAATCTCATACAGGAGCAGATGCGATTACAAGAGCACCAATAGTAGATTATGACACAGGAATTAAATGTGCAAGAGTCGGGGATATGACAAATAATCGCTCATACCATAATTGGGCTTTTTGTAAAATAAATCCCGAAGATTATCTAAGACAAAAATTAGGTATTGGAGATATAATTGTTACTCGTACCGCTACTCTTGGAATAAATCAAATTATCAGAGAGAATATTGATGCTGTTTGTAATAATGGTTTGATTAGATTAAAAATTGATAAATCAATATGTGACCCGATGTTTGTCTATGTTCAATTCCAAGGTGATATATTTAAGGAATGGATAAATAGAATTAGTGGGGACAGTTCTACAAGACCAAATATGCAAATGGATTATTTATTAGATTTTAATGTAATAATTCCTGAAAAAGAATTGATGATTTTTTTTACTGATTCCATAAAAACTTATTACGATTTAATAGATGAGAATAACAGAAGTAATGAAGAATTGATAAAAACACGAGACACCCTCCTCCCAAAACTCATCTCAGGAGAATTAGAAATTAATGAAATAGGAAACTAATGACAGCAGTATTATCGGAAGACCATATAGAGCAAATCTTCATTCAGGAGTTCATTGACTTGGGATATTCCTATGTCAATGGGGCTGATATTTCACCCGATGGAATTGCTCAGGAACGGGAGTTTGATGAGGTTGTCTTAAAAGACCGATTACGAAATGCCATTGCCAAACAAAATCCAACAGTACCATCAGATGCCCAAGAGGATGCTATCAAGAAATTACTTCGTAGTGATAGTCCCAACTTGTTTCAAAACAACTACACCATTCATAAATACCTTACCGAAGGAGTAGATGTAGAATACCGAAAAGGAGATAGGATTGTTGGAGATAAGGTGTGGTTGATAGATTACGAAAACCCCAATAACAACGAGTTCTTGGTGGTAAATCAATTTACAATCATTGAAAACAACATCAACAAACGACCTGATATCATTTTATTCATCAATGGAATTCCGTTGGTGGTTATTGAATTGAAAAATGCTGTGGATGAGAATGCCACCATCCATTCGGCATTCAACCAATTACAAACCTACAAACAAACCATTCCATCACTTTTCCTTTACAATGCCTTGTTAATTGTGTCGGATGGATGGGATGCCCTGTATGGTTCTTTAACCGCTCCCAAGCAATTTTTTGTGCCTTGGAAATCCATTGATGGAAAAGAGGTTGCCGATGAACATATCCCTCAAATGGAGGTGATGGTTAAGGGGATGCTCAACAAAAATGTGCTTCCCGACCTAATCCGTCATTACATCTTATTCCATCAAAACAAAGAAGAAATCACCAAAATAGTTCCCCGATATCATCAATACTTTGCGGTAAATAAAGCGGTAGAAACTACTAAGAAAGCAACCTCCGTAGGTGGAGACCAACGGGCAGGTGTAATATGGCACACACAAGGTAGTGGTAAGAGTTTGAGTATGGTGTTTTATGCGGGTAAGTTGGTACTGGCACTAAACAATCCAACATTGGTAGTTTTAACCGATAGAAATGACTTGGATGACCAATTGTTTGATACATTCTCTTCAAGTAAAGACCTCCTCCGTCAAACACCTGTTCAAGCCGATAATCGTGATGACCTGAAAAAGAAATTGAGTGTTACCTCAGGAGGAATTGTCTTTACCACTATACAGAAGTTCTTACCTGAAATTATTGATAAGGTTGATATTGGGGAAGGTAAGACCAAAAATATCAAAGGTCAATTTGAACAGTTATCTGACAGAAGGAATATCGTAGTGATTGCCGATGAAGCCCATAGAAGTCAATATGATTTTATGGATGGATTTGCCAAACACATGAGAGATGCGTTACCTAATGCATCCTTTATAGGGTTCACCGGCACACCTATTGAAAACACCGATAAGAATACCCAAGCAGTTTTTGGAGACTACATCGATGTATATGATATACAACAAGCCGTTGAAGATGGTGCAACTGTAAGAATCTTCTATGAAAATAGATTAGCAAAAATTAACCTCAAGGAAGAGGAAAAACCAAGAGTAGATGCAGAGTTTGAAGAACTAACCGAAAGTGAAGAACAAACCGACAGACAAAAATTAAAATCCCGTTGGGCAAGGTTAGAGGCAATCGTTGGGAATGAACATCGTCTTGAACTCATTGCCAAGGACATTATCAATCACTTTGAATCAAGAAATGAGGTGTTGGATGGGAAGGCAATGATTGTGTGTATGAGTAGAAGGATTTGTGTGGATTTGTATGCTCAAATCGTTAAGATTAGACCTGATTGGCATAGTGATGATGATACCGATGGAACAATCAAAGTGGTGATGACAGGTTCATCATCTGACCCTTTGAATTTTCAAACCCACATACGAAGTAAGTTAAAAAGGAAGGCACTTGGAGACCGACTCAAAGACCCTAAGGACAAGTTAAAGTTAGCCATAGTTCGGGATATGTGGCTCACAGGATTTGATGCTCCTTCAATGCATACCTTATACTTGGATAAACCAATGCAAGGTCATAACCTGATGCAAGCCATTGCTAGGGTGAATAGGGTGTATAAGGACAAGGATGGAGGATTGGTGGTGGATTACATTGGAATTGCCAATGACTTGAAACGGGCATTGTCTTTATATACCGAAAGTGGAGGGAAAGGAAAACCAGCATTTGACCAAGATGAAGCCGCCTCAGTAATGATGGGGAAATATGAGATTGTTTCTCAAATGTTCTCAGAACAACCAACCGATAAAAGCGTACCTAAAGGATTTGACTACAAAAAGTTTTTTAGTTTAACACCCAAAGAGAAACTCTATTTTCCAATACAAGCCGCTAACTTCTTGTTGGGTTTAGAAAATGGGAAGGACAGATATATCAATTCGGTGACCGCATTGTCAAAGTCCTTTGCGATATCAGTTCCCCACCCTTATACTATTGACATAAGAGATGAGGTTGGATTATTTCAAGCCATCAAAGCCCGAATTGTAAAGGTCACTCAAAGTGGAAAAGGGAAATCGGATGAAGAGATTGAAACGGCAATCAAACAGATATTATCTGATGCCGTTGTTTCTGATGAGGTGATTGACATTTTTGATGCAGCCGGAATCAAGAAACCCGATATATCAATCCTATCTGATGAGTTCTTGGCAGAGGTAAAAGGAATGACCCATAAGAACTTGGCATTGGAACTGCTAAAGAAACTCCTCAATGGTGAAATTAAAACCCGTCAGCGGATTAATTTGGTACAATCTAAGAAGTTCTCAGAGATGTTGGATAATGCGGTGAAGAACTACCAAAACAACTTGATTACCTCTGCACAAATCATTGATGAAATGATACGATTGGCTAAGGATATCAAAGAGGCAGATAGAAGAGGAGATGACTTGGGATTGGATTTTAGAGAATACGCTTTTTATTCAGCCTTGGAGGTAAATGACAATTCTGTAGCAGTTTTGGGTGATGAAGTTCTAAGACACATTGCACGTGAATTGGTTGATACGGTTAAGAAAAACACAAGTATTGATTGGACGGTAAGAGATAATGTTCAAGCAAAGATGAGGATTGCGGTAAAGAAAATATTACGCAAACACGGATATCCACCTGATATGGAATTGAAAGCAACCGAAACAGTAATTGAACAAGCAAAACTACTTGCTGATGATTTATCTATTAATGTTTTTAAAACTGAGAGTGATTATGTGTCAATCGCAGCTGAACCAAAAAGTAATTTTGGGTAAAAAACACCATTATCTCTAATCTAAACCACTTTTTCAACAAACTTGACTATCTTATACCTTTTCCATTAAAAATCTCACCAGAACAAAGAAAAATGGGTTTTTATAACTTATGGTCATCAGATAAAAAGTTGAAATAATTTTACATATAAATCTTTACTTTTTATTCCTAATCATTATATTATAGCATACCTATATATATCTGGTCTTAGGTATTGCTCCTTTTAATTCATTTAACATACTAAACTAGTTAATAACCTGAGTTCGGTTTAAGCAGCTAAAAGTAATTGTTGCTTAAAGTTCCTCAATAATTGCGGATTAGTTTCTTCAATATCTCTTTTAATAGAAGGCTTTTTGGGGAAGAAAGAGTAAGCGGCAATAGCAGCCATAATATTAAGCAGAAA
>CANLAQ010000062.1 GCA_947488235.1 Flavobacteriales bacterium
ATGCGTGCGGCCGGTCAGGTGTACGCTATCAAAATCGTACTTGGCAAGTTGCTGCTGTAGAAGTGCCAACATGCGGTCCGATTGCTTTCTTTGGATGAAATCTTTGTGTCTGATAAAAATACACACCGATTGTGCATCTTTGGCCACCAGAGTATTCTGCAATTCTAACGTTTGTTTAATGCGCTTGGCATCTGATGCTAGTAGGCGTGTTTTGAAATGGATGTAAGGGTCGAAAATCAGGCCGCCAAAAGCGTATATTTTGGCTTCTTTGGCATTGGTAATCGCAACAACTCTTTGGATATACGGCACATGCGTTTCGATATCTTGCCGTAGTTGTTCGATATGTTTGAGAAAATCGAGGTGGTAAATTCCCTTTTTGTGCTCGATGGCCAACAAAAGAAAGTCGTTGTCTGACTCAAAGCGCGCCCGGTGGGCATGGTAAAACTGTGTTTGCGGGTCGTGGTTTGGAAAGAATTTCTCGAAGTTGTAATCAAAGCGCAGCTGGCGGAGCGCAAGCACAAAAAATACCGACAAAGAGACAGTGAGCGCTAAGGCTAACCAAGCCCAAGTCTTGACGGGCGTTGCTTTAATCCAGGTTAAAAGGTTTGAAAACATAGCATTGCGAAAGTACTTGAAAAAGGCGCAAAAAAAAAGCACCATCCGAAGATAGTGCTTTGTAGTGGGGGTTGACGGGTTCGAACCGCCGACCCTCTGCTTGTAAGGCAGATTTCAATATGTTTAGTGATGTTTATTGTTTGTTTGATTTGATGCAAATCACAACCTAAATTACACAGCCAAACACTCTTCAAAATACTGTCTAACTTATATTCGGTATAGAGTTGAATTTTACGCATTGTAATAAATTATTTTTAAAAATTTCGTTTCTTTGTTTCCTTTTGTCATTCAAAAATTTTAATGAGATACCTCAAACCCAATCTCGTAATCGAACCCCTATTCATGCGTTGGTACGCATGGTCGCATCTAATTTCTCCTGGAACTGCAGCCATGAACGTGGTAAAGCGCCATGTAGAGATTATGAATTCCTATGTGGATTCACCACAACAACATATGGAGGCAGTGAAGGATCCCAAAATGCTGGGAGGCCCTTTTATGGATTATGGGCATGACCGCTCTGATGAGGTGAAAGGGTTACTTACTGAAACGCTGGATAAACAATCCAAGATGGTTCAGTTGGCTTTTGCTTTCCGAAAGTTGGACAAATTGCTGAAGTCTCATCCCAAAGGCTATGCCCTTGAGGATTTGTATGACAAAGTTCCACCCATTTTGAAGGGATATGTGGAGTTGGTGTACGACTTAAACAACAATTTGTCTTTCAGAGTATTTGAGGAGTTATTGTACCATACAGAGTTCTACGACAAAAACTTCCAATCTATAGCTTTGTGGATTACCAACAATGATTCCCGTCCTTTTTCCTTGAGTACTCCCAAGTTGGATGAACCCAATGTGCTTCATTTACCTATTGCGTTTGACGACCCAGTAATAGATGAGTTAGCAAGAATGAAACGTGTACCCGGGTCACCTGAAGAACTGGCGGTCCGCTTGAATCTTACAGAAGAACAGAAGGAACTTTTTATGACTTTTTTCACGGAGGATACTCCAATGCCTTACGAAAAATACTCAGGCGATAAAGTGCGTATGCGCTATTTTGGCCACGCTTGTATTTTTGTTGAGACTAAGGATTTAAATGTTTTAATTGATCCGCTCATCAGTTACTATGGATATCCAACCGAAGTGCATCATTTTTCAGATTATGATTTACCTGATGAAATAGATTATGTGTTGATTACCCACAATCATCAGGATCATATCGTTTTAGAAACATTAATTCCGTTGAGGCATAGGATTAAAAATTTGGTTATTCCTCGCTCAGGTGGTGGCGCATTGCAGGATCCCAAGCTGAAACTTATGTTCAATAAAATTGGATTTAAAAATGTCATTGAGATTGATGAAATGGAGACCGTTCATTGTGCTGATATAACAATAACAGGTTTGCCATTTACTGGTGAACACAGCGATTTGGATATCAAGGCCAAGACATGCTACCATGTAAAAGTAGAAGACTTCTCTTTACTGTTTTCTGCCGATTCCAGGGTGATGGAGCCTAAATTGTACAAAAATATTCATCGTATTGTGGGGGATGTTGACGTTATCTTTTTAGGAATGGAATGCGATGGTGCGCCTTTAACTTGGTTATACGGACCTCTGATGCTAGACGAAGTATCCAGAGAAAATGACCAATCTAGAACTTTATCCGGCTGTGACCATAACCGTGGAATGCATCTTGTGAACATGTTTCATCCTAAAGAGGTGTATGTATATGCGATGGGGCAAGAACCATGGTGCGAGTTTATCAGTAGTTTAAAATATACCGATGAATCTATTCCTATTGTGGAGTCCAATAAGTTGGTAGAGGATTGCCTTTCTAGAGGTTTAATTGCAGAGCGTTTGTTTGGGGAGAAGGAGATTTTGTACAGTAAAAGGTAATACACTTTTGTAATTTTATTTAGCGTAGATAGACAATGCCGAAAAAGAGAAATCAATTAACCCAGGAGGAGAAAACATACTTGCTAGAGACCCTAAACGATACCAAAGCGGATTACCCGAAGGATAAGACAATCGTGGACTTGTTTGAAGAGCAGGTAAAACTCAACCCTGAAAACACAGCAATTAAGTTTAAAGACAAAGAATTAACCTATAGAGAACTCAACGATCAATCCAACCAACTGGCGCATTACTTAATCAAAAACTACAATATCCAACCGGATGAATTAATAGGAATAGAATTAGAGCGCAGTGATTGGATGGTGATAGGAATATTGGCGATCATTAAATCGGGCGGAGCTTATGTACCGATAGACCCAGAGTATCCGGAGCAGAGAAAAAAATTCATCAAGGAAGACGCAGGTTTAAAAGTTGTTTTAAATTTTAAAGAAATAAATGCGTTCATTGAATCTCATAAGAAAGTAGTTTATTCTATCAATAATCCTAGGATTGATTTAAATCCAAACAATCTCATTTACGTTATTTATACATCAGGCTCAACAGGAAATCCCAAGGGTTGTATGCTTGAGCACAAAGGATTGGTTAATAGGCTTAGTTGGATGCAAAAATCCTATGCTTTGACTGAAGATGATTGTGTTTTACAAAAGACAACTTTTACTTTTGATGTATCTGTTTGGGAGCTAATTTGGTGGTCATTGCAAGGTGCCAGTGTTAGCATTTTAGAACAAGGTTTTGAAAGTCAGCCTGATGAAATAATCTCAACTACAGCGGAATCCAGTGTAAGCGTTATGCACTTTGTTCCAAGTATGTTTTCAGTGTTTTTAGAATATCTATCTTCAAATAAAAATGAAATACATAATTTATCCAGTTTAAAACAAGTATACTGCAGCGGAGAAGCATTACAGTTGAGTCACGTTAAAAGATTCCACGAGTTGTTGCCAAATGTTAAACTCTTTAATCTTTATGGACCTACTGAGGCGAGTATCGATGTAAGTTATTTTGATTGTAATATTACTGATGAAATTAGCATTCCAATTGGAAAGCCAATCGATAACACCCAACTGTATGTTCTAGATTCAAAAAATCTAAATCTGGTTCCATTTGGAGAAATTGGAGAAATCTGTATTGGTGGAATTGGATTAGCGAGGGGTTATTTAAACCGTCCGGAGTTGACGGCTCAGAAATTTATTGAAAACCCATTTAAAATTGGCGAAAAGCTATACAGAACAGGTGATTTAGGCCGTTGGCGTGAAGATGGCAACCTTGAGTACCATGGTAGAATAGATGATCAGGTTAAAATAAGAGGTTACCGTATTGAGTTATCTGAAATTGAAAAGGTTCTATCAAATTTTATTCATGCTGGGCAAGTTGTCGTAATTGCCAAAAGTTTAGGTTTGAGGTCTGATAAAGAATTAGTTGCATATACAACTGGTATAGCAACTGCTGAGGAGTTAAGATCATATTTATTTGAATACTTGCCTCAATACATGATCCCAAATTATTATGTTCATGTAGATAATATTCCGCTTACAAATAGTGGTAAAATCAATAGGAAAGCATTGCCAGATCCCGACGGGACAGGGCTAAAAAAAGCGACGTATATACCACCCGCTTTAGAAACAGAAAAAAAATTAGCGCAAATTTGGTCAGGAGTTTTAGGTGCCAATGAAGCTCAAATTGGTTTACACGCAGACTTTTTTAATTTAGGAGGCGATAGTATTAAGGCTATACAGATTGTTGCTTTATTGCGAAATGCTGGTTATGAGCTAAATATGTCTGATGTTATTCTATCTAGTCGTTTGGATGCAATGGCTGCTAGAATGAGTCTCTTATCAAGAAGTATTGATCAAAGTACTGTTAAAGGTATTGCTCATTTAAGTCCAATACAAAAGGCTTTTTTTAATAATGATTTTGCAAATGGAACGGAAGGCCATAAGGAGTGGTTTCATCAAAGTTTTTTACTAAGATTTAATAGTTCTTTAGCATCAAAAGAGGTCGAAGTGATTTTTGAAAAGTTAATTTTTCACCATGACGCCTTACGAATGCAGTTTTTTAAAGGTGAAGATGAAAAGTGGGCTCAACAAAATGGTAGTTCTGTCGGTAATTATTATCTTCTGGATGAAACTACCTTGCCGTCTGATGATGAGTCTTTAATTAAGTCGTTTTTAATTGAACATGGCGCCCTTCTCAAAAGTAAATTAGGATTCATCAAGGGCCCGCTAATTGGTTTAGGTTTGTATCATGACAAATCAGGGGATGGTAGTTTTTTACTCTTGTGCATTCATCACCTCATTATAGACCTAGTCTCCTGGAGAATTTTGTTTGAAGACATTGAAAGTTTACTCCTTCAATACCGAAGTGGTCAAAAGCTATTTTTACAACAAAAGACTGATAGCTATCAATATTGGATGCAAAGCAAAATATTACATGTTGAGCAAGGAAAGGTAAATGGTCAACGTGAATATTGGCAACAGCAGTTAAAACTCCCCACTGACTTAATACCTTTAATAAATACCAACGGTTGTAATCATTACGGAGTTAGTAAGAGTATAAGTTTTGAATTGACCGAACTAGAATCAAGTTTAGTCCATCGTGGAATGAATGGAGTGAATAAGATTGATACTAATGCTTTTCTGCTTTCTGCTTTATCAAGGGGATTGAATTTGGTGTTTAATATAGCTAACACCAGGATTTTGTTGGAGGGTCATGGAAGAGAGAATTCAATAGAAAGTATTGATGTGAGTCGAACAATTGGATGGTTTACAAGTATGTATCCATTCAACTTACAGCATAATAACGATTTTGTGCACTTGGCTTTAATAACTCAAAATAATCTTCAGCAAATTATTGAGAATGGTTCAGGATTTGGTCTTCTACATTACCTTAGTAATGAATCTTTCAATGATTTTGTAAAGCCTCAAATTTCTTTTAACTATTGGGGGGATTTTACAATTGGTGATAAAGTAAATTCAAAAAATCAAGAAAATAGACAATTCAAGCTTTCAAATTTTGAACATGGCAATGATTGTCATGAAGCCCTTGATTTGTATGCAGATATTGATGTAAGTGGTCAAAAAAAAGATGGATGTATTCAAATGACTATTCAGTACAGTCCATTAAGAATTGATCCTCTCAAAATCCAAGATTTATCGCAAGAATTCAAAAGGCAAATAATTGCTTTAAGTCAAGTATTGATAGGTTTTGATAAAAAAATATACTATCCAAATGAGTTTAATTATAAAAATTTATCATTCGATCAATTAAATGAATTGCATTATCAAATAGGGCCAATTGATGAAATTCTTAGCCTCGGTCCAATGCAAAAAGGACTTTATTATCATTCGTTTCAAGAGCATGATAGCTGCACATATTTTGTGCAAATCAGTTGTGAATTGCATGGCCTGCTCAACCTAGATCATTTTAATTCGGCATTTACTGAATTAGTAAATCGACATGATGCGCTCAGGACAATATTTAGAAATGATCTAAATGAAGAGCCACTTCAAATCGTAAAAAAGAAGTCAGATATCGATTTTAGGTTTGTTGATTTATCCAATTTAAATGGGGAGAACATTGATGATCAGATTTCTCAAATCAAAGAGGCTGACAAAAGCGAGGGGTTTAATTTGCAAACAGGACCTTTAATTCGATTGACATTAATTAAACTATCTAATGATAGACACATAAAGATTTTGAGCAATCACCATATCACACTTGATGGTTGGAGTACTCAAATTATTATCGATGAATTTTATGAGATATATAGTGATTTGTGTTGCGGAAATGAAGCAAAATTTGTTTATAGAAAACCGTTCAAAGATTATATTTCTCTAATAGAGCATTCAGAAGTCGAGTTAAGTAAAAATTATTGGAAGCGTTATTTAATTGACCTCGATGCAAATTCTATCATTCCGTCTGACAGGAGACGATCAAATGAAATAACAAAATACAGTTTATCTAATCACGATGTAGTCATAGAAAGCCAATTAGCTCAAAATTTAAGGCTAATTGCATCAAGGAATAAGGTAACACTGAATACATTGATTAAAACATCTTGGGGACTTGTTTTAAAGCAATATAATAATTCTAATGATGTTGTTTTTGGTGTTGTTACATCCGGGCGAAATGTCAATTTAAAGGGCATTAATCATATGGTAGGTGTTTTTATAACCACCTTGCCAGAGCGAATAATATTTAAGAAAGAAACGACATTACGCGATTTGTTTTCTGAAGTTCAGGATTCTTTTCTTAACGGTGAAAAACATGCCCATCTCAACTTATCTGAAATTCAAAGTGAAACTAATCTCCGAAGCGATTTAATTGACCACCTCATTGTTTTTGATAATTTTTCGTATAAAAACAATGAGAGTGAATTTCAAAATTACGACGGTAAAATAACAGTCAATAAAGAAAGTGTTGAATTATTTGAACAGTTAAATTATAATTTTTCAATTATTGTAACCGTTGACGATACAATAAATTTTCGTTTTAAGTATAACGCAAATTATTTTAGTGATGATTTAATACAAGCTATTGAAAGACAATGGATTAATTTATTGACTCAAATTAGTCAGAATGATTCTTTACCAGTTAATAATTACAGTGTCTTAACCGAAATAGATGAAAATTACTTATTAAAAGAATTAAATTCTAAAGAAGTTGATTTTTCGCAAAATTCTACTATTGTTGATTTATTTCAAATTCAAGTAATTCGCACCCCAGATTCCATTGCCCTAAGATGTGAAGATCGCTTATATACTTATAATGAATTAAACGCCATAATTAATCAGCTCTCACACTATTTAATTTCTTCGTTTGATATAAAACCTGATGATTTAATAGGTATTGAGTTAGAGCGCAGTGAGTGGATGGTAATTTGTATAATGGCCATTATCAAATCAGGTGGTGCTTATGTCCCAATTGATCCGAATTATCCGGAAATTAGAAAACTATTCATAAAAGATGATGCGGCTTTAAAAGTCATATTAAATGACACTGAAATATCCAATTTTCGTTCTTTGCAAAGCGAAAATTCATTTCCAAAATCTAATCCAAATGTCAGCATAAGTCCGAAAAACCTCATTTATGTAATCTATACATCTGGGTCATCTGGGAATCCAAAGGGTTGTATGCTTGAACATAGTGGTCTTGTAAATCGCTTGGAATGGATGCAGAAATCTTATCAACTTGGTGAGACTGATGTAATCTTGCAGAAAACAACATTTTCTTTCGATGTTTCTGTATGGGAGTTGATTTGGCCGTCGCTATATGGAGCTTGCATATCGATGCTTGATCCTGGCGGCGAGAAACACCCGGAAATTATAATTTCTGAGGTAGAGTCTTCAAAAGTCACAGTCTTACATTTTGTGCCAAGTATGTTAAGTGTGTTTTTGGAATATCTTGAACACAATGAGGCCGATGTACAGCGCCTTGCTACTTTGAAGCAGGTATATACCAGTGGAGAAGCATTGCTTCCCGATCATGTGAAAAGGTTCAAGGATCTTTTCCCTGATGTTAAATTAATGAACTTGTATGGGCCAACGGAGGCAAGTATTGATGTAAGTTACTTCGATTGTGAAAACGCTGATGAACAAAGTATACCAATTGGTAAGCCGATTGATAATATCAATCTATATATTCTCCATTCAGAAACTCAGCAATTATTGCCATTCGGAAGCTCGGGTGAGATATGTATTGGTGGTATTGGCTTGGCAAGAGGTTATTTGAATCGTCCAGATTTAACTGCAGAAAAATTCATTCAAAATCCTTTTAAAAAGGGAGATAGGATATACAGGACTGGAGATCTAGGCAGATGGCGTCATGATGGAAACATAGAATACTTGGGAAGAATTGATGATCAAGTTAAGATAAAAGGTTTCAGAATCGAGTTAGCTGAGATTGAGCAGACGCTAGCCACATATCCGAATTCTGGTCAATCAGTTGTTATTGCGCGCTCATTGAATAACAACAACTCAAAAGAATTGATTGCATATACCAACGGTGAAGTTTCTCTTGAAAAATTAAGGAGCTACTTAAAAGAGAGATTGCCGCAATTTATGGTGCCAAGTTTTTTTGTGAAAATTGATAAAATACCTTTAACGAGTAATGGAAAACTAGACAAAAGGCAACTTCCTCTTCCTCTTGAGACAGGCATAGATAATAGTTTCTTTGTTGAGCCTGCAACACCGGTTCAAAAGATTTTAGCGAGAATATGGTCAGAAGTTTTGAGTTATGATATCGATAAAATCGGACTTAATTCTCACTTTTATGAACTAGGTGGGGATAGTATAAAATCCATTCAAATATCCTTAAAACTGCGCAATGAAGGTCTTCAATTGAAGCTATCGGAGATTGTACTTAACGGAAATTTTCAATACCAATCTAGTTTAATTAGGATGACTGAAAGTAAGTCATCTCAAACAGAAGCGTTTGGAAAATTTCAAGTGAACCCTTTCCAAAAATTATTTCTAGAATCCAAATTCTTTGCTGGTCTGAATTCAGATAATTGGTATTTCACCCAGAGTAATTTATTGGAAATCCCAGCCTGGGTTAGTAGGGAACACATTGAGTCAATTTGGACGAAGATAACTAAACATCATGATGCACTTCGTCTTAAATTTAAAGAAATTAATTATCAGTGGGAGCAAGAATATGGGGCAACAACCGACGCCAACTTTGTCCTAAAAATATCTGATTTAACACACTTGCATGCGCATGAATACAATTCTGTAATTAGAGAGCAAA
>CANLAQ010000063.1 GCA_947488235.1 Flavobacteriales bacterium
TGCAATGCCAATAAGGTAAATTCTAAAAGTAACCGCATGTAGACCTAAAAATGATGCAGGAAGCACCACCGTATCGGAAAGCATTACATTGGCATTATTACCAGATAAACCAGTACCAACATTGGTAGCAAAATTATCTAAACTTGAACGCAAAGCCCAAGTTGGAGTCCCTCCTGAAGAACTCGTTCTGTGTTGAAAGTAAAATTTATACAAATTCAATGCTTTACATGAATCCGCTGTCAAAGTAAATTCATTATATTCCGTTAGATCAATGGTTGTAGCCATATTCCAAGACAGTCCACTAAAGACATTGGAAGCTGAAGAGCAAGAAGCTCCTTGATTGGTAAAAGTACTAAACTGCGCATTTAAAGGTTGAGTTGTTACCGTATTGGCAACAACTGGACAAGCTCCAAGACCTGTGAACTCATATAATCCAAGAACGATAGGCAAGAGTGGTGCATCTAAACCACTACAATCCTCATCAATTCCATTGATTGGAATATCCAAAGCACCGGGATGAATTGAGGCATTGGCATCATTACAATCTGTACTGTCTAGTACATATCCAATTGGTGTGGAACAAGCCCATTGAGAAGTAGTAACATTACCATAATTATCAGCATCAGCATCTAAGTAATACATGTTAAATGTCAAGTTCTCATCAATTTGACCGTTACAATTATTGTCTAAATTATCACAGATTTCAACTGCTGTTGGATAGATCGTAGCAGAAGCATCATTACAATCACCACCCACTAAAACATAATTAGCACCTGGAGAAGTCACTGCAGAAACAGTTGTCGTTCCACCAAAACCATCGGCATCATTATCCAAGTAAAAGGTTTGCAAAGTAAAACCTTCATCTACTTGTCCATTACAATTATTATCAATGGCATCATAAATTTCAACTGCATTCGGATTAACCGAAGCATTGTTATCATTACAATCTGTACTGTTAGCAACATAACCCGTATATGGACCACAATTACTTATCGTAACTGCTAAATTTCCAAAACCATCGCCATCGAAATCTTGATACCAGGTAGTTACCGCATTAACTGCAGCATTATTGTCATTACAATCTGTATTATTTGCTACATAATTTAATGGTTGAAAACAAGCCGCAGTGGTCATTCCATTTCCACCAAAACCATCATTATCCGTGTCCATGTACCAAATGGTATTTGGATTAATAGCAGCGCTATTATCATTACAATCCGTGCTGTTGGCAACATAATTTAATGGTTGAAAACAAGACAAGGTAGTACTTAAAGCATTTCCAAAACCATCACCATCGACATCAGCGTACCAGGTGGAGGGAGTATTGCACGGGGTAACGGATCCCCAAGTGGTGCCGATACGAAGTTCATCAAAAAGAATAAAAGGAGTTGTTGTAGCAGTTGCTTGTCTCAATAAAAACCTACCTAAACCAACAGCAGCAACATCTATCCCACCAAGAGCAGTAACATCTGGTGTTGGTAGTATACCATTAAAACTAGTTGTATTAATCCAAAGTTTAGAGACATCATTAGCAGTACCCGCAACTATTTCATAAGAAATAGTAATGAAATAATCTTGATTTGTATTCATGTCAACAGAATAGTAAACTGGAGTAGATGTACTCCTATTCGATAGACCAATTAGATATTTTCCAGCAGTAGCACTTTGCTTTGCCCAAACACAAGCCGCAAAATTTGACACGGAATTTGACTCCATTAAATTGGCGAAATAGCTGCCAGTTGCATTTAATGTTCCTAAACTAGAAACATTAACCAAAAATGATGCATAAGTAATGCCGGAAGTTTGAGCAGTAAATGGTAAATAAAAATCAATTCCTGCACCATCAAAAGCTACTTTATTTCCTTGGGATGCAAGTAAAAGAGGATAACTTAAGCTTGCAGAGTTTACAAAAATAGAATCACCTGAATTGACCCATTTCCAGACCATTGAACTTTGAGTACTTAAACCACTAACGGCACTTGGAGTATAATTAAAGGGCTCGTAAGAAATTAATTGAGCTTTAGATACAATTGGTAATAGAACGAAAATTAATATACTAAATACTGTTTTTTTCATGAGATTTTATTTTAATTCAAAAGTACACATTGTATAATAAGACCGGATTAAATTAAAATAAAAAAGGCGCCCATAGGCGCCTTTTGTTTATAACTTTATATGATTGTGAATTACGCTTGAGGCGCTTCAGCTTCTCTTTCAGGTCTTGGAAGTAAAACTTTACGAGATAGTTTCCATTTTTTAGTTTTTGGATCTTTTCCAACCACCTTAAAGGTCAACATATCACCTTCTTTACAAACATCTTCCATTTTCGCTACCTTCTCCCAAGAGAATTCAGAAATATGGATTAGACCATCTGTACCAGGCATGATTTCAACGAAACAACCAAAGTCTTTAACCGACTTGATCTTACCTTCATAAGTCGCTCCATCTTCCACTTGTGGAGGGAAAGCGATTAATTTGATTCTACGAAGTGCTTCTGCCATATCATCTCCATTGTTGGAAAGGATTTGTACACGACCTTCAGTAGAAGGTAATTCTTCAATAGTAATGGTAG
Source organism: Flavobacteriales bacterium (assembly GCA_947488235.1). Lineage (GTDB taxonomy): Bacteria > Bacteroidota > Bacteroidia > Flavobacteriales_D > Crocinitomicaceae > UBA952. Next base: position 2,573 of record CANLAQ010000063.1, read on the forward strand.
TTTTTGTTTCTTTTTGAAGTCCTTGAATGATTTTTCCTCCAGGTCCGATGATGGCACCGATCATATCATTAGGAACAACAAACGATTCTACTCGAGGAGTTTGCGGTTTCAATTCAGCTCTAGGCGCTGCCATAGTCTCGGTAATTTTACCAAGAATATGAAGACGACCAGCTTTTGCTTGCTCCAAAGCTTGAATAAGCACTTCATAAGGAAGACCATCAACTTTGATATCCATCTGACAAGCGGTGATACCTTTCGCAGTACCCGTCACTTTGAAATCCATATCACCCAAGTGATCTTCATCACCTAGAATGTCAGAAAGAATAGCAAATTTACCTTCATCAGTAATCAAACCCATTGCAATACCTGAAACAGGCGCTTTGATTTGAATACCACCATCCATAAGTGCTAGCGTTGCAGCACAAACAGTTGCCATGGAAGACGAACCATTAGATTCAAGAATATCAGAAACAATACGAATTGTATAAGGATTATCATCTGGAAGCACAGGCTTCAAAGCTCTAAGCGCCAAATTACCATGTCCAATTTCTCTTCTTGAAGTTCCTCTTAGAGGTTTTGCTTCACCTGTTGAAAAAGGAGGAAAATTATAATGTAACATGAACTTCTCAGTACCTCTAAAAGTAGCGCCATCGATTAATTGCTCATCCATTTTACCACCAAGAGTCAAGGTAGTTAACGATTGTGTTTCACCTCTTGTAAATACAGCCGAACCATGCACCATTGGTAAATAATCAACTTCTGCCCAAATAGGACGAATTTCATCAAAATTACGACCATCCAAACGCTTGCGTTCGTTCAGCATCACCCAACGCACTGCTTTTTTCTTTACTTCTGAAAAATAAGGAGAAATAAACTTACCTGCTTCAGCCAATTCTTCATCTGTAAAACTTGCTTTAACTTCCGCTTTAATTTCTTCAAAAAGTTCAGTTCTCTTTGCTTTATTAGCCAGACCCATTGCAGCAACAACTTTACATTTATCCATTGCTAATGCATAGACCTTATTCTTAACCTCTTCGTTATGTGCTTCGTGAGAATACACACGCTTTGGATTTGCTGTAGCGACAGTAGCACCAAGATCTAAGAGAAATTGACATTGTTCCTGAATAGCTGCATGTGCAATTTTAAATACCTCTACTAATTCAGCTTCAGAAATTTCTTGCATTTCACCTTCCAACATATTAATATCTTTCATCGTACCAGCGATTACAACATCAATATCAGATTCAGCCATTTCGGCCATTGTTGGATTTAATATATAAGCTCCATTTACTCTACCGACACGAACTTCAGACATTGGACCATTGAAAGGAATATCTGAAACTGCAATCGCAGCAGAGGCAGCAAAACCACACAATGCATCAGGATTGTGAATGCCATCATAAGCAAGTAATTGAATCATCAATTGCACTTCAGCATGATAATCATCTGGAAAAAGGGGACGCAAAGCGCGATCCACCAAACGCATTACTAGAATCTCTGTTTCAGATGGACGCGCTTCTCTTCTGAAAAAACCTCCAGGAAAACGACCAGCCGCAGAGTATTTCTCGCGATAATCAACAGTAAGTGGTAAAAAATCCACTCCTTCTTTTGCTTCATGCGCAGCAACAACCGTTGCCAACAACATAGTGTCGCCCATTCTAACGACAACAGACCCATCTGCCTGTTTTGCCAATTTACCTGTTTCAACAGAGATTTCTTTCCCTCCGGTGAACATTGACTTTTTTGTACCTATATTCATTTCTATTTATTTACTTATTTAAACTTTTCTATCGGCAGCGTATATTACCAACTACCTTTTTACTTACCCCTATGAACAAAAAAAGGACATGCGACTTACGCCGAATGTCCCCTCTCCATAAATTTTGTACCTAGAATTAACGACGAAGTCCTAATTCTTTAACCAAGGCACGATATTTTTCAATGTCATTACTTTTCAAATAGTCCAAAAGACTTCTTCTTTTACCTACTAGCAATTGAAGTGAGCGTTGCGTTCCAAAATCTTTACGATTTTTCTTCAAATGCTCTGTCAAATGACTAATTCTGTAAGTAAATAATGCTACTTGACCTTCAGTAGATCCTGTGTTCGTTTCTGAACCTCCGTGTTTAGCGAAGATTGCTTTTTTTGCTTCTGGGTTTAAATACATGCCAATATTGTATAAATAATTATTATGTAGTATTCCGATTCTTTCGGAAATATCGGTGCAAATATACAACTACTTTTCTGAATAATAAAAAAAGTATGTTATTGTTCCGTTAAATTCTTACAAAATTAGCAAGCAATAAAGACAATATTAATCTCAACAAAAAAGGCATCCAATTGGATGCCTTAATATTTTAGTAGCATAAAAGTCTTATTCTGCTTTTTTACGAATTGCAATTGGCAAAGCCAACTTTGGCAAGAAAGCAATAAGAGCGCAAACCAATTTCATACCATAGTTATAGACTTCACGATAAATATAATAGGCAATTAGCACGATAAATGCAGCAGCAACTCCCATAATTCCCATTCTCATGTCATTAATGAAATTATCATAATCACCATGAACACTAGAAGGAACCAAAGCGGCAGCCATATTTACACCTGGAATTTGCATAAACAAATCACCATAAGAAAGTAAGGGTGCATAAGCCGCTGCGCCATCAAGACCAGCAATTATTTGCATCAATCCAGCATATATGATTAAAGTAAAAGCAATTTCACCGGCTAAGGTAATGGTTCGAGGAATCATGATTAAGAATATAAAATGAAGTAAATCACCATATTCTTGACTGTTCAATTCATCTGTTCTCTTTTTAGTATTGCTGTATAAATACCAAGCACAAACTAAACTAAGAACTAAACCAATAACAAGACCAAAGGAAGCTCCTGCTTTCTGTCCACCAGACAACAATTCATTAGTAATATTCATTTTAATATAACCTGCATCACCAAAGATTCCAGCTATGGTTAAATACACACCTCCTAGCAAGAAAGCCAATGCAGCAATTTTCCAAATCAAAACAAGGAACCATTTAAATAAATGTCCATTGTCAATTTTCCCTAATAAAGGGAGCACGCGATTGTTGTAAGCATTGTCAATAAAGCCAACATTTACAAAAGGTAAATTCTGTTCCATAATAATTAAGTTTTAAAAGTTTATATGTTAAATATAGTTAAATATTATAAATTCAGCGAATTAAGGGGTTTCTACTTATGAACAATTTAGCTACTTTATCCTAAAAATTCATACTGCCACTCAATAATAGACTTTTCAAAATTGTTCACAAACCCAGAAATAAATTGTTAATTTTCAGGCAATTAAATGTTTTTGAGGCTAAAAATCAAATAACTGCCCAAGAAACATCAATGAGGTGCCAAAGCATTAAAAGGCGGAAAAGGAATATTCCTCAAGAAAATAAATAGAAAAACGCCAATAAATACGAACCAACCCATTTTATTATTGTTAAAAATAAAAGGAACAGGACGATATTGATCGACACCAAACAGCATGAAAATGAAATCTATTATTAAAATAATAGATCCCAAAATCATAAGAACATTAAAACGCAATGCATTAAAGAAATGGCCTAATGAGAGTTCATGTAAACCTCTTTGAATACCACAACCTCCACAATACCAACCTGTATATTTATAAATAACACAAGGTGGAAGCAGCGACTTGTTGGTATTCGAATAAAATTTGAAATAAATTATACCCGCAATTACGATCAGATAAAAGATCCAATAAAATTTATTTTTATTGAGTTGCTTACAAATTGCCAGCAACACCTAATAAAACAAAAAGTAATAAATATAAAACCCAAAAAATACCCATTCCAACGATTCCAGCAATGGCCCAATTTTTAGCGGACTTAGATTTTGCCTCGGCTTCTTGGTATTTTCCTTCATTGTACAAACCATCCACCTTGGTAGATTGAATGATACTCACAACACCTAAGGGCATGCAACACATTACAGTCGTAATGATAGACAATGCTAAATAATTATTAGGTTTTGCAGGAACATAACCTTGATTATTGATTTGATTGTCATTGTTTTGAACATTTAATTCTTCCATAATACTAAAAAATTAAAACCAAGCTTTTTTGTTAAGTTGGTAGGTATTTATAAAATCTTCATCTGATTTGGTAAGGTAGATGATCCCTTCGATTACAGGAATCAGGTAAGTAATTCCATATAGTGCGAATCCAACACCACAAGTTAAGGAACCCAAGGTTGGAATGATAACTAGATTAGCAATAAGATAAATGATACCTTCTTGATTATAACCTAAAACAAATTTATGTATTCCGATATAGCCTACTAGAATAGCTGTCACTGCAGCCATAATTTTTTTATTTTCAACAGGTTTTTCCATTTTAAAAAACAAAAATTAATTAATGAATTTCTGATGTCCAGGGGATTAATCCGAACCATTTCAAGATATAAGATGTAAGTTGAATTATGAAAGCAGATATTCCAAAAATAAAAATAAATAATTTCATCTTTTTGCTTTTGAACCCAAAAAAATAAAAAACCTCCAGTATTAGAAACAGAATTAAAGGAATTAATCCTGGGAAAAATCTTATAGACTGAATTAATTCAAATTTATAGAAAGAATAAATAGATCTTTGCAAACCGCAACCTATACATTCAATCCCAAAAAAATACTTGTAAGGACAAGGTATCATAAAAATAAAAAAAGCAGGATTTCTCCTGCTTTTGAATATTTAATTATATAACTAAACTAAATCTCTTCCGTCAGCCATAACAAGCTTACCAGTTGCGATTTTAATTAGGTCAATTAAACTCAACACTCCAGATACAGGAGCACATAAAATAGTTAACACTAATCTTTTCCACCAATCCGGGTAACCCATCATCATTTTGTGAATTCCGAATCCACCAAGAAAAAAGCAAACAATCATCATCATTGTTTTTCCTTGAGCATCTTTTTGATCTTCCATTTTTAAAAATTTTAAAGTTTATTTGTTAAATATAGTTAATTGTTTATAATTCCGTTGAATTAAACATGTCAAATTATTAACAATTTAAATAATTTATTCTAAAAATATATACTAGCACTCATTTATAGACTTATTAAAAATGTTCACAAGACCTGAAAGAATTTATTAATTTAATGGGAATTAAATGTTTTAACTAGAAAAAAAATTAAAGGAAAAGGACGAAATTTTTCAATTTCACACTACATAAAAACGCACTCTATTTTAAAAATAGACCACAAGATCAATAATTTCTCACATCAGGATGTCCAACATATTCTGATTTCCCGAATGCTAAAATTGGATAAAAAATTAAGGGTAAGAAGATCAAACCTAAGGTAAAACCTACCTCTTTCCCAAAGCTTTTGGCCATTCTATTGATCAACCAAATGGACCAAATAACACCTACATAAGGAATTAAGGGCAATAAGCCCCAAACATCTTTTTTACCACCGATTTCTGCCAAAACCATTTGATTGTATACAGGGACAATAGCTGCCCAACCTGGCTTACCTGCTTTTACAAATATCTTCCATTGACAAATTATAATGAAGATAGCTATTATGAAAGCAATAAAAAATAGAGATATGAATAAAATTAATGCTAAGGAGTCTTCTGATTTCATAATTTTAATTTTTTCATGTAAAAATACATTTATTATTTATTTTGTTATTATCAATTAGATAAATGTTAATTTTGCACTGTTCTTAGGTTCTCCTAAAAAGAGATTAATAAGGAATCCGGTGCAATTCCGGAGCTGTAACTGCAGCTGTAAGCACTTGAAAAACGAAACTAGATCCACTGTATGGAAGTGCGGGAAGGAGTTTCGAACTTAGTGTAAGCCAGAAGACTTGCCAAGAATAGAGAGAAGACTTCAGATTAAAGTTGGACTCGGTAGGAATACCTATGTATTCTTCCTTGCCCTATTTCTTAATCTTCTTTCAATTTTATTTGTAAATAATTATAAACAAAACATATGAAAAAAGTATTTTTTATTCTAGGATTAGGTCTAAGTTTGTTAACTCAAGCTCAAAATACACTTCATCAAGTATTAATTCTAAATGAAGGGAATTACGATTACACCAATAATATTCAAATCGAACCCGTTACCATTGGAACATACAATCCTGTAACACAAGCATACACCACCGTAAATACGCTTGCAGGCATGCGCTTTGCTTCAGATTTAATCATTGATGGTAATTATTACTATGTTGCAGCAGACACTAAAATCTTCAAAATTGATTTAAATACCCACCAAGAAATCGCTTCTGTAGTTTGTCCAGGTGTTCGAAACTTAGGTATTTATCAAAATATGCTTCTTGCTACAAGAGGTGAATATCTTACTACTTATGATTCTTACCTTCAAGTTTTCAATTCAAATACCTTACAATTTATGGCAGCTATTGATACTTTAAATGGTCCAAAATGGGCTACTCAAAATATTGTTATTGATGGAACAACTGCTTATATCGCTGTTA
>CANLAQ010000064.1 GCA_947488235.1 Flavobacteriales bacterium
ATAAGGGACATGACAAACAATTGGAGCTGCAAATAAAAAATCCTCCATTTGTGGACCACAACAGATATTGTGAACTAAATAATATCTATTGGTGCCTGGAACTTTTATATTGGTAACCACTCCTACATGCCCTCTTGCAATATCCCAGAAAACAATATCACCAGGGTGATAGTCTTCTTCCTTATCACTTACCGGAATGGTTTGATTTTGCCTCTTAAAGTAAATGATTAAATTGACGCAACGACGGTGATCAATATTGCGATCGGCATGATTTAAATGATAAGCACTTAAATGTGATTTAATATCTTCATGCACTAACTCTTGTAAATCGATACCTATTGTTCTTAGTCCACGAATAGGAACATCAACACAAACACCTTTGTTGGCCGGGACATCTCCGTTTGGATATTTTAAAACAAAATAACTAGGGTCATAAGTTACATCTTGTGTGCTTTGCCAAGTAATATGCTTTAAATACTTGGAGCGGATAGTATCCTTTTCCAAGGTATCCTTCAATTCAGTAACAGCAACTAACTGCTTTTCATTTCCCTTTGTCTTATCATTTTGATCAGACAAATAGGCACACGAACAAAATATAAATAAGAATAAAATGTACGCGCTAATTTTAATGTAATTTCTCATAATGAGACTAATTTAATCAATAATGATAAGTCCTACAAGATTATTGTATTTCTCTTGTTCTTGACTAACTTTATACTTTATTTGATTTTATGAAATTGATCTTCCTTTTATTTTCTATTGGCTTTATTTTAAAAGGTATCGCACAAACTATTCCTGCTGATCGAACTGTAAATTGGTCACTTGCAGGCGTTAAAGATTCAAGTACTTCCAACTTTAACATTATCGATGTGCAAATTTTAGGCTGTAATAATAATGGGCTTACCCCATGCGATTCGATTTTTAGCGCTATTCAGTTAGCACATCAAGAACCCGCTGTCTTTTACTTTCCTGCGGGCGACTATTTGTTTCATGCTCCGATTAATTTGCGCAGTAGTTCTATAATTCGTGGCGCAGGAGCCAATGCAACTCATTTCATTATAGATCATTCTGGTAGTGCAAATGGCTTCGATATTAATGGAACTAATCTTATTTCGGATAGTAGTTCCTTTACATCCAATGGAGCAAAAAATGAAGAACAGATCAATGTCATAAATGGTGCTCTTTATGCCGAAAACGATTGGATTAGAATAGTACAAGATGATGCTGACCTAGTGACCTCTAGTTGGGCAATTGGTTCTGTGGGTCAAATTGTTAAGATCCTCTCTGTAAATAACAATATACTACTTTTAGCATCACCATTACGGATGGATTATACACTTGCAAGACATCCAAAGATTTATAAAATCAATCCTAAAGAAAATATTGGAATTGAGTGTATTTCAATCGATCGTATTGATAATACTGCTCCTGAACAATCCAGTGTGATTTCTTTTACGAATACGGTAAATTCTTGGGTTAATGGTGTCGAAATCAACAAGACAACTTTCGCACATGTGGAAGCAAATTCCTCCTCGAACCTTTCGGTAAGTCACTGTTACTTTCATGATGCGCATGATTACGGAGGTGGCGGAAGAGGATACGGCGTTATGCTTCATTTTACTACCAATGAATGCCTTGTTTACAGTAATATTTTTAGTCATTTACGCCATTCCATGATTGTACAAGCAGGTGCCAATGCAAATGTTTTTTGTTATAATTTCTCTAGAGATCCCTATTGGACTGGAAGTGTTTTTCTGCCTGCCAACTCTGCTGGTGATATGGTCTTGCATGGGAATTATCCTTATGCGAATCTATTTGAACAAAATGATGGACAGAATATGGTTATTGATAATTCTCATGGTGCTAATGGTCCCTACAATACTTACTTTCGGAATAGAGGGAGTTTATACGGGATTTTCTTTAGTGACGCCACTTCACCCAATCAAAATTTGGTGGGTAATGAAATCACCAATACAAACGCACCTATGAGTGCCGTGAATTATTCTATACAAGGAACTGGTCATTTTCTTTATGGAAATAACAACAAAGGAAACATTGTGCCTTCAGGAACAAATACATTGCCAGACACCTCTTATTATTTTAATACAAAACCTATTGAAATTCCACTTGCTAATTATTGTTCAATTGGAAGTCCTAATATTTTAAATGCTGGAATAGTCCCCGCAAGATATTATTATCAGAACAACGATTTCTTCGCAAATGCATGTGGATATAGCTCCGACTTAGCGCTCAATGATTTGACTAAAAATAACATAGAAATATTTCCTAATCCCATTCACAAAGGACAGCAACTACAAATAAATGGACTGTTTGAAAGTGCTGAAATGTTGAATGCTATGGGAGAAAGAATCAACACTTGGAATTCTAATAATAAAGAGGCGATATTAATAACGAACCAAGCTCCAGGGATCTATTTTCTTTTGATCAGGAAGAATTCAATTGAAACAGAAATCGCAAAAATTATTATTGAATAATGGCAGCTTAGCTGTTCAACAAGTAAAACATCTTTTAATCTTCTTGATTGGCCTTTTTAGATTTACGATACAGGTAACTATCATAAATAAATCGTTTAGCGAATCGAACTTGTTTGTCTGAGTTAATCAACTTTTTAAATACATTAGCATTCACTCCAAAATATTCATAACAATTTCCATCTGTGAAAGTAATTTCTAACAAAAGTCCTTTGTGTTTAAAATCTGCAATGCCACTTTCGTTGACAGTAGCCGTATATTCAGCCAAATTAGCGGCTTTTGTTTCAGGTGCAATACTCACTAAAAAATGATAACCATCTACCACTTGACGGCCTTTTATGGTTGCTTCTTCTCTTAATGGGTCACCTTCTTGAAACTTGTCAGGGTGCCACTGCTTCACCAACTTTCGGTAGGTCAATTTTAGCGCTGCTAGATCGATTTCGTTTTCAATTTCAAAAACTTTTTTGTATTCGTTGATGCGTTTCATATAAAAGTATTATCCGGCTTAATTCTCTCAGGAGAAGGAGCGCAATTATAAAATAAAAGTAAAAAGAGTTTTCACCCGCTATCCTACTCTATTTTCTGAACAAGGTTCGAAAATTATTAATTCTAAGCTTGAATTTGGCGCGAAGATAAGGCTAATAAAGATTAATGTAATGAAAATCTACTAAGAAGTATTCAATTCGAAATTTAATGGCCTTTAAACCGCTAAGGTTTTTTAATTCTAAAGTTTAACTCTTGAAGACGGAATTCCATTAATAAGACAAAATTGTACGTGTCTGTATGCCTTGAGTGCTCGACAAACGAAGATAATAAAATCCTTTACTGGTATATTTCTGTAATTCAAGCTCATACTTTCCAGGGACTAAAATCTGATCTTGAAAAAATGTATGGGTATTTTTACCTTCTGAATCATATAAAACCAATGAAATACAACTCGTATCAGTCAACACTAACCTTGATGAAGTTAAAGAAGCAATTGGATCAATCAATGGTAAACTTATTCCTTGAACATTAACCGGCGCTATATAATAATTTCGGTAGGGCAAAGAAACATCATCCCACTGAGCAAATGCCAAAAAAAGATCGCCATTACTGTAGGCATCACTCGTTGAAGACATCAAAGTAGGATACCAAGTTCTCTGAGGTTTGCCAGGATTCTCTATCAACAAAGAAGCATCCTCCCAATGAATGAGATCAAATGAGTAGGTGTAATAAATTCCTTTCTCGTTCCAATCATGATACACTAAAAACCATGTTTTCAAGGGCTTGAAATAAATTAAACTAGGGTTGCCACCCGTTTTTTTTCCTTTTGAAAAGGAAAGTGAAGATCCTTTTCCCCCAATTCCTGGTTCACTAAATGAATCATTATGAAATTTGAACCAGGTGCCCGGACTACCATTGGCATCTAAAGATTGAGCGACACCAATTCCATCTGGACAAACATAGTAAGCGAGCCAACGATTATTTAGGCTATCTCTTATCACCGAAAAATCACCTGTCCCACCCCACTCTGGAGCATTGGGTTTATTCAACCATGAAGTTAATATTTGTCCATTTTTAACCCAAGTTTTTCCACCATCAAAACTCTCACATTGGGCAGCACTTTTCCAAGCAATTTTTTGTTGATTGTCGTAACCAGGAAATTCATGATCTTCTGCATGATAAAAGCCAATCCAATGAGAAGAATCCAAATTAAAAACACTGTACAGCCATGCTCCACCATTATCATAGGAACCTGGCAGGCCTTTGGTTAATACACATCCCCAAATTGAATCCTGATGCAAAACATCTGATCCGGATGTAATATAACTATCATAACCTGCCCAAACATGAAAATACTGGTTAGCTCCCAAGGACTTGTAGCTTATGTGTCCATCTGGAAAGCCTGGGTAAATTGGCACTCCAGGATTAGGAATCAGTTGAGGGGATGAAACTGATAACAGTTGCGCATTTGAAAATAAAGAAATAAATAAAAAAACTATTAATAATGGCTTTTGAATTATTTGATTCATTGGAAAGCAATTTTTAAATTTTAGCTTAAGGTATAAATTTTCAAAATAGAAACCAATTTATTCAAAAGAAAGCAGTCATATATTACACCTCAACTACACTATCGGTTTGCAGCTTGGAGAAGCGCGGGTTTCAGAACTAAGTTATCAAAGAAATCCAAATCTCCAAGCGACATTATGACTCTTGGAACCATAAATCCCCGCGTTTCACAAAACCGCTTTTAGCAGTTGGTAGTTTTTGCTTGGTTTAGTAATTTTTCAAAGGCTTGTGGAAGTACCACTTGCAAATTTCTAATATAATCTTGGTCTTTTTGAATTTTTACAATTAAGAATTTGAGAATAGTCCGAAAATATAACTTACAAAGTCTATTGTGATGAAAAATAACTGTTTCGGATTTTTTTTGAGAGATTTCTTGATTCAGAATCATAGCAAACTTAACATTAAAAAAGTTGGTTCTTTCTTCGACCCACCTTGGTTTTTCTTGATGAGATCTAGGTCTATCTAATATTGGTTCAACCCAGAATTTAAATGCCCATAAAAATGTTTCCTTGAATGGAGCATTGTCTTGAGTGTACTCTTTTGTCAACGGTCCAATATAAATCGAGTCAACTAGTGGTTTAAATTGTTGAATTGTTGGGTCAATAATGACATTTTCGTATTCATTGATTGTAATCCAAAAATGTCGTGTTCCGTTAAAGTCGCCACCCGTCAATGAACAATTTATATCGTTTATTTTTAAAAATAACATTAAGGGAAAACATGTGCAAAAACAAAGATTTTTAGGACATTCTTCACCTATTGTCGGTACGGTGAATCGAGCCACAGTTGCCCTCAGATTTTCTTTTATTTCTTCCGTCATACTTTGCATTTTGTTGAATGATTATTTTTCGGCTTACTGCTATCGGTTTCGGGCTTGGCGAAGGTGGCGATTTTCACCATCCCGATGCATCGGGATTGATGCGGAGAACCAATGTATGATTAACCACAAATGTGTCTGCGGAGCACTGAACCGCGACTTTTGCCAAACCCGTGTTCTGCGTTCGGCTTTCTATACGGTCATATTTTGTCAGTCCCATTGTTATGATTTTGGAATAAAAATGTCCGCACTGCCTAATGAAAGTTTGTTGAAATAATTTGGATTTTCTAGGTTGCGTGTATTTGTCATAAGTATAGGCAGAATCGCCCCAAGTCCAATGATCACAGGTAAACTATGTTTTGGGTATTTAACGATTACAAAAAGCAATAATGCCGCTCCAATTGCCAATCCAACTTTTTGTCCGTCTCTAAGATTTATAGTTGAAACAAGGTCTGCCGTTTTATTGAAGTTTTCTTGTTGAATTTTCTTTTTACTGTTTTCAAATTCTGTTGGTGCTATAAAACCATTGTAAACGCCTATAAAAATGTCGCTGCTTGAAATGTCGTTGCCTACAATAAGTCCACGAGGCATTAATAGTTTTTTACTTCCGATTACGAGATGGTGAGAACTTTCTCGTTTGTCTTGTTCAGAAGTTTCAGTCATTAAGTTCGTGTATGTCAAGTTATGTAAAAAGTTTGTTCCTTTTACTGGATGAGTATGAAACTTTACAGGCAGATAACCTTGTAAGAAAAGGTTATTTAGCGTTTGATTTAGTTGTTTACTGTCAGGTAAGTAGGCGTTTGACTTATTTCTGTTGTCATTTCTTCGATTATCTTCAATTGCATTTCTTATATAACTTACCTTGTCTATGATATAAATAATTTCTCCGTTTTTGGTTGTCGGTTTTGCCCATAAAACACCACCGATTTCTTCGTCTACTTTATAATTTTTCTTCAAGTCACTTACTATGTCCTCGGTAACTCTAAATCTGCACGGTGTCGTTAAATGAAGTAGTTCATCTCCGTCAAAAATTTTTGTGTCAAGGTAACCTTCATTTTTATATTCTATAAGTATTTGTTCCATTTTTCTGTCAGTTAATTGTTTGCTATTTGTCGTCTTTTAAGCTGACGTATAACTAGTTGCTAGCCCTTTGAATATCTGCAGCGTGTGGAACAGACATCCATTTTGAATATGCGATATTATAAAAGTTGAAAAAGAATCCAGGTGCTAATTTCTCAATAATATCAATACTCACTGTATTTTTCGGAAGAGTAGGAAAAACCAAAGTATATGAATAGTATTCTCCTTGTCGCTTGAAATAATGCTTTAATGGCGCAAGAGGAATTCCAATTGCTTTTACCAAGCGATATTTTCTACTTGATCCTTTTGGTTGAATATAAGAATCTTTATCTATTTGAATCCAACCGCCATTTTCATATACTTCCGACGACCTGTAAATAAAATCTATGCGCGTGTATTCATCGGTAGCTTCAATTGATTTAATTCGAAGGCTTTGCCTGTGATCCATTCCATTTGGATTATAGACTTTTAGTGGGGTTTCGATTTCAATATTTCGATCGGTTTCAACCAATTTTTCAATTTGAATTTCCATAATAATAAGTTTTAGAATACAAAGTAAATTAATATGTCCGTATTATGCATACGGAGTTAAAAAAAATAACTAATTTCAGCTAAATATGTTGAAATGAATTTAAGTAAGAGTGCTTTCCGAAGATATAAAGTGATTGATGGACTTCTTCGCAATCCTATGCATAAGTATCCAAATATGGAGGAAATAATCAATGCTTGTCTTGACAAACTTGATTTTGCGCCATCAAAAGAAACTATTCAAAAGGACTTAGCCAATATGCGCTTACCTTATCCCGATGGATTTGATGCTCCCATTCGTTATAGTATTATAAACAAAGGGTATGAATATTCAGATTCAAATTATACACTAACAGGTATTGCGCTCAGGGAAGATGAAATTGACACGATTGCTGAGGCAGTAGATTTAATTAGAATGATTGGTGGATCAAGAATTAGCAAACAGTTCAATCATGCCGTTGATAAGTTACTATCCGCAACCATAGAAAGCAGACCATCAGATCAAGAGAAAAGACCCATAGTACAAACGATGGTAGCACCTGTTTCAAGTGGATTTGAACATTTCGATCTGCTGTATCAAGCTTGTAAAGATCAGATGCCTGTTTCAATTATTCATTTTTCTTATAAAAAAAGGACCTTTTCACATTCTATTTTACATCCATTTTTAATTAAAGAGTTTGATAATCGCTGGTATATCATCGCCTACTCAGAAACACATAAAAGTATTAGAACTTTCGGTTTAGATCGAATTAGTGAACCGATAATGACAAAAAAGAATTTTATTAAAACGGATTCAGCAGTAATGAAAACCTACCTAAATGATGTTTATGGAGTTTTTCCCATTCCTGATGCCATTAAGGAAATCATTACCATCAAAGTGAGTCAATTGGGGACGCATTATTTCCTTGCTTACCCACTACACGAAAGCCAAAAGATTGTAAAAGACGAATACGGGACATCAGAAATTTCATTTGATTTGATTCCTTCCATAGAATTGGCAAGATACTTTTTATCACAAGGGAGACATGTACGAATTATGAGTCCCAATTGGTTTTTTAAATTCACTCAAGATCTTACGAAATGAAAAATGATACTTATGTTGTTCAACCGCTAATCAAGGGGGCAAATAAAAATAATCCATGCCTATTGAGATTCGTAATGAATGAAAAATTCACAAGAGTGGATTTTGGATATGCCGCTCCTTGGATCTATAAAAAAGGAGGTTGGATTCATATTGCACCATATTCCTACCTAAAAGTTAAAGACTCCAAGAAAAAGTATTTGCTGCTAAGTGCTCAAAACATACCCATCTCTCCAGATAGACATGATTTTGAAACTATTGAAGATTGGAAAGTATTCAGTCTGTATTTTGAGCCCCTTCCCACAAAAGATTGCATTGTTGATTTAATTGAAGAAGAAAACCCAACTAAAAACGACTTCAATTATTATGAAATACTCCTTGAAGGCGTTCAAAATATAGCGCAAGCGGAGTAAGAAAATGATC
>CANLAQ010000065.1 GCA_947488235.1 Flavobacteriales bacterium
GTATTAGCATATCCATAAGCACCATAAATCGGGAATCCATCATACGAATAACCAATAAGAGGAGAATGTTGTGTTGCATCAATAGCATATAATCCATCTGCTGCGTAAATGTCGCAAATATTTGAAATTACCGTTAGATCTAAATTAAATGCACTTGGATTTTGGTGGTGATGGTAATTTCCCATAGCAGGATGGCCTTTAGCACAATCAAAACCAAGTTTTTCTGCTGGAATTGCATCTCTGTTCCAAACACCGTCTCCCATTCCTCCAAGTGGTCCACCAGCAAGTGAATTGGTTGAATTTTTCCATGAAATACCATCTCTATAATCAAATAAAGCGACTCCATTAATGAAAATACCAATATTTCCTCCTGTAGTATTGGTTGGATTTCCAGTATTTTGAACAGGATTTAACGAAATTTTAAAAATAGCATTTTGATTTTGTGCCAGAGAGGGATTTCCGTCCAAGAAGGGACCTGTGATATAAGAAGGAACCCCTGTTGTGGTAACATACACCCAATTGGTGGAATATTGAACAGATTGCACATTTGCTGCAACAGCATCATTAATTGGGGTTGGATTTCCATTTACATAATGTCTTCCTGTCAGTCCAGTAGTATTGATCAACCAGTTGGTAATTGCAGGATTGGTTTGTGCTTGTGCCCCTATTGCTATAACAACTAGGGATAATAATAATAGAAAAATATTTTTCATTTTTTTCATTTTTAATAAAGTTAGTAGTTTAAAATAAAATATACTTGCGCAATATTATTTTAAGGGTGCATATTTGAATCTATCATCAAATAAAAACTGTTTATCCGACAAGGTTTTTAAAAATGCAATCAGGTCTTTTTGATCATTGGAACTCAAGTTTGGTTTTTTTCTTTTCAATTCCTTACTCAAAACTTGATTGTTTTCTATATGAGCATAATGATCCATGACATCTTTCAGTTTTTTATAGCGGCCATCGTGCATATAGGGAAAACTATATTCAATATTTCTTAAACTAGGCACTCGAAATAGAAGTGAATCTTTTGTTTTGCCTGTTATGGTCATACGACCAAAATCGTTCAATTCAGGGTCTAAAGAAAGTCCATTAGATCTGAACAGATCCCCGCCAAGTGTTGGACCGCTATGGCAGCTAATGCAATTTTGTTTAAACAGATTATACCCTTTTAATTCTTGTTCAGAAAACTGAACTCCTTCCTCTTTTCGCATAACCTGATCATATTTAGCATTGGCAGAAACCAGTGCCACAGTATATTGAGCAAGCGCTTTTACCAGGTGAAAGGGTCGAATATCCTTAGTTCCAAAAGTTTTTTCAAAAGCAGGAGCATAAATTGGGGAATGATCTAGTCGCCTTAGCACTTCGTCAAGCGTAATGTCCATTTCATCGTGATGGGTAATTGGATTAATAGCTTGACTGTTCAAATTTAGCACTCCCCCATCCCAATGAAAATCGTTACGCCAGGCCAAATTTGCTAAAGAAGGTGAATTTCTTTTTCCAATTCTGCCATCGATTCCATGACTTGTAGGATGATCAACATGGGTAAAAGCGGTGTATTGCAGATGACAAGTGGAACAAGAAATAGAACTGTCACGCGAAAGAATTGGATCATAAAATAATGCACGGCCCAATTTGAATTTTTCAACATCCAAGGGATTTCCTTTAAAATTATAGCTTGGCTTTGGCCAATTTTGAGGTAGATAAAATGGGTGTGTATCCAAAGTGGAAAAAGTCAGCGCGAGCAGACTAAAACTTACAACAATAAATAACAAGTGTCTCTTTAGCATTTAAAAATAAAAATGTTTAACAAATTCCTGAGAAAAGAAAAAAGCTTTTTCCCCAGGGACCATCAAATGATTAAGCTCCTTTAGATTCCATGATTGTAGGAAAGCATCAAGGTCTAAATAAAAAGTAGATCCTTTTACCCATAAGGTACATTTTTGAGAAGCACCATAAGGCGCTCTATATCCACCGATGTGAAATTCAAAATCATTCTTAGGATTGGGAATCCAATTGGCAGTTCCCTTCAATTTAAAATTAATATAGCCAGTATTCCAAGCCCAATACATTCCTAAAAGTGGATCATAAGGACCTTCTAATGCACCGGAAACATTTTTCACGCTATCCAATCCCAAGAGAAAATCAATTTTATATACCCCTTCAAGAGCTTCAGAAAGCAACAGCTTACTAGAGCCTTCTTCTAGATCGTAAAAAATCAAAGTGTCTGAATGATACAGCACTTCACCTTGTTCATTGTAAAATAAAAAATCAGAAAGATAGAATTTCAATTCCTTTACACTCAAAAATTCACCTGGATTCAATTCGTAGATACTATCGAGTTTCAGAGGGTCACGCTGAAAATTACATTGGAAATTTAATTGTGAGAAACTCAGAAAGGAAGAGGCGGAAATGAATAAAGAGACGATGAATCTAGTCACTGTTTTGATATTGTAAATATTAATGGCGGCAATTTAGCTTTTTCTTTTGAAATATGCATCTTCAAGAAGCGTTCAAAAATCAACTAAGATTAGAGTGCGCAATTTTTATAGGGAACTAAATAGTTTTAAAACCTTTTTTAGCAACACTATAATTTAAAGTGCCATTTTTAAGAAATATTGTGCTTAATAATCATAAGTATTTTCTAATTTTGAGGCAACTAATTAAAACAAAAAATATGAGTTTCGAACTACCAACATTGGCCTATGCTTACGATGCATTAGCGCCACATATCGATGCAAGAACGATGGAAATCCATCATTCAAAGCACCATCAAGCCTATACCACTAATTTAAATAATGCAATTGCTGGAACAGAATTAGAAGGTAAGTCCAGTGAAGAGATTTTGAAAGCGTGCAAAGACAAGCCTGCCGTTCGCAACAATGGTGGTGGATTTTGGAATCACAATTTATTCTGGGAAATCATGAGCCCTAACGGAGGAGGAAATCCAACAGGTGAATTAGCAAACGCTATAGATGCCGCATTTGGATCGTATGAGAATTTCAAAGATGAATTTGCAAAAGCAGCTACCACTAGATTTGGGTCTGGATGGGCATGGTTGTGTGTAAGCAATGGTAAATTAGAGATTTGTTCTACTGCCAATCAAGACAACCCACTTATGGGAGAAGGATGTCAAGGAAGTCCGATTTTAGCTTTAGATGTTTGGGAACATGCCTATTATTTAAACTATCAAAATAGAAGACCTGATTATATTAATGCCTTTTTTAATGTAATTGATTGGAATGTGATAGCAGGTAAATTTGATGCTGTGAGATAATTCCGCAAGTATATTCACAAAAAAAAGCGGCCGTTCAGTCGCTTTTTTTAATTTTAAAAGTTCACTTGTGCTTGTATCCTCAGCAGATTCCCTCGCTGATAATTATTTTGTTTAGCATAATCCTCATATCTTCTAGAAGACATAGTATACATAACAACCAGTTCAAAGTTCTTATTTGGCTGCCACTCTGCCCCTATCTCCAATTCTTCAACCTTATAACTCCGAGCATCTAATTCATGTTTTTTTCCGCCATCATATTTTTGATACCGCGCAAACGGAATTAATATTTGGCTTTTGAAGTCAATTTTGTATGATGCAGTGATAAATCCCCCGCTTAAACGCTGATTTGTAATGGAATCTGCTAATTTATCAAACTCAGGTCCTGTGCCTACATTGTACTCGGCCAAAATTCCAAAAGGCTTGGGATAAAGGACAAATGTTGCACCAATTCGTTCATCCAAATACGTTTTGTCTAAATTTAATTTTACACCGCTAGAGAGGGTTGATAAGGTATATACACCTTTATATGCTTGAATTCCGGGCTCGATTATCTGATTTTTTATGGCAAAAGGATAGCTTAAACGAGTCACCACATGGCGATTTGTATTTAATTCAGGTTTATTCGCGGTTTGTCCGTTGTAAATACCTATACCGAAAACACCATAATCACCAGAACCCTTTAAACCTTCGCTCACTAGAGAAGAATAGCGTTTTCTTATTTTAGTCGGGGCGTAATAGAAAAAAACACCTAAATCCCGTTCATTACTAACCGCTGAGTTCATTGCGTCCGATCGGTCAAGGGGCAATCTGTTTTGCGAAGACTGCATATTCTCAAATCCAAAAGGGACTTTACTTTGGCCTATCCTAAACCTAAATTGATTTTCTTTGTCTATGCCGATATCAAAATAAGCATCCCTCAATTGCGCGAAATTCAAATTCGTCGATGCCGGAGCGCTGGCAAGGTCTGGCTGAATATAAAAATAGACTCGTGGATTTAATTGACCGAAAATAATAAGTCGAACCCGACGGAAGAAAAAACCATTTTCACCTCCCCAACTTTTGTCACATTGCTCACACGCTAAATCTTCATTTGTTTGTAGAAGACCATTGTAACGAACTTGGGCATAACCACGAATATTAAAAGATTCATACCACTTTTTAGTATTAACTGTGATTTTTTTAGTTGTATCTGGAGCTATCTGTTGAGCAGATAGGTTGTTTACAACAAGAATAATAATTAAAATAATGCAAGATTTCATATTAATTTTTTTTCAAAACTAATCACACAATATTAATTTAACTTTTAATTATTATTAATTTAACATAAAGACAATATTGTTAACATTTTGATAACATTGAGGAGCGAAAAAAAAATTTAAAGTGTATAAAACCTGTAAAACCCTTCTTTTATTTAATCTACAATGTTAAGTTTCGGTTAAGAAATTACATTTTACAACTTTCATGCTTTGAAGGCATTAACTTTGTTGAAAAAATTAAACAATGGCAGGAATTTTAAGTTACTTTTTACCAAAAGACAGAGTTTTTTACAACCTATTTGAAGAGGCGAGTGATAATCTAGAAAAGATTGCGAAGAAGCTATTGCAAGTGGTTCAAGAGCCTGATTTTAATCAGCGTGCGTCATTAATTACTGAAATGCAAACTTTAGAGCATAATAATGATGAAGTTACCCATCGTATTTTCATTGAGCTTGGAAGAAATTTCATCACTCCTTTTGATAGAGAGGACATTCATAGTTTAGCATCTGCCTTAGATGATATTGCTGATTATATTTATTCTGCTGGAAAGAAAATTAATTTTTACCATATAGACCCTATTTCTGATCAGGGAATTCAAAAAACAGCAGAGGCAATTCATGATGCGGTTATAGCGGTAAAAGAAGCTGTGATGGAATTGCGTAACCTAAAGAATACGCAAAAAATAATTGAATGCGTCATCAAAATCAATAGTATTGAAAACAATGCGGACAATATTTTTGACATGAGTATCGAAAAATTATTTAATTCAGATGTTGACGCAAAAGAATTAATAAAAAGACGCGAATTGTATCAAGTAATGGAAACAGCAACAGATAAATGCGAAGATGCAGGAAATGTTATTGAGTCAATTGTAGTAAAATACGCTTAATCATTTTCAATTTTTAGATCACATTAATTTAAATTGCTATGTTTAACTTATTAATTGTTGTTATTATTATCGCCTTGCTTTTTGACTTAGTCAATGGCTTTCATGATGCAGCGAATTCAATTGCAACTGTAGTATCAACAAAAGTATTAACGCCTTTCCAAGCAGTTGTTTGGGCAGCATTATTTAATATTATTGCTTTTTGGGTTTTTGATATGAGTGTTGGAAATACCGTTGCCAAGACAGTTGACAATAATGCCATTGACCTTTGGGTAATTTTATCGGGTTTATTGGCTGCAACTTTTTGGAATTTATTGACTTGGCGTTTAGGAATTCCATCCTCCTCATCGCATACCTTAATCGGTGGATTTGCCGGAGCAGCAGTGGCTCATGCAGGATGGGATGTAATTGCAACCGGAGAAATTATTAAGGTGGTACTATTTATATTTTTAGCGCCATTGATCGGTGGTTTCATCGCCTATTTGATTGCTGTGGTTACTATTAGTCGTTCGTTTTGGAAAAAAATGCTGGTGATTCTCTTACTATCGTTAGGAACGGTATACATTATGGACAAGATGATAGAATACTTAGATATGAAGCCTATCATGATGTATATCGTAATTGGTATGTTGGCCATGTTTATTATCATCTATATCTGGTTTGAATTGCGTCATGGTAAAAAACCATCAGCACAAAAAGAAGCCAACATGCACAAAAGACTTCAGTTACTTTCCTCAGCTGCATTCTCTTTGGGTCATGGTGGTGCAGATTCACAAAAAGTAATGGGGATTATTTGTGCTGCCTTATTGGTCTATGGGAATATGGGTAGACAGGGAAAACTTACTGAAGAAGTACCTAAGGAATTGCAAATTACTGAACTCATGCAAATAGAATATAACAATAGCGAAGGTAAATTAGAAAAGTTTAAACCGGAGGTTGCACGAATCAATAATCAATTATTTTTTATCGAAGGAAAGACCATTCATGATGCAGAGACAGGTGAGGAAGTTTACAATAAAGAAAAAGAACTTCAAAAGCCATTTAGCACAGAAAGTGTCCCAAGTTTTGATGCTATTGATTCAAATTTGGTAAAATTAGAAGTGTTCTCTATGGGAGATATCCTGTGCGATGCAAAAACCATGGATACAATTTTTAATGACAAAACTCTTGACACAAGCTACATTAATGCAGCAATTTTTGCCAATTATATCGACAAGGAAAGTCTAGAGCTTCTTAAAGGTTATAAAATTAAAACCAAAGTACACAATGAGACGATGCCTTTTTGGATAGCTTTTGGATGTTATTTAATGATTGGGTTAGGTACTTTAATGGGAGGCTGGAAAATTGTAAAGACCATGGGTACAAAAATCACTAAAGTGACTCCACTTGAAGGCGTTTGTGCTGAAACAGCTGGTGCATTAACCCTATTTACTGTTTCTCAGTTTGGAATTCCTGTATCTACGACACATACCATTACGGGTTCGATTATTGGTGTTGGAGCCACCAAAAGGCTCAGTGCCGTGCGCTGGGGAGTAACTATTAATTTACTTTGGGCGTGGATACTTACTATTCCTGTGAGTGCAGCTTTGGCAGCTATAATCTACTTTATAATTCATTTGTTGAAATAATTACTTTCAAAATTAAAATATCAAAAAAGCACTTTTAATAAAAGTGCTTTTTTATTTATAATCGATCGGTTTTTACCCCAATAACTTTTTGTCATGATTTTAAATAAAAATACACGCCAAAAAGGGAACGATTTTATTGTTTTTCAGCTGGATTTCATCCAGCTCTAATCATATTCAACCCCTCCCGGGGTTCGAAATTAGTTTTGTGGCAAAATTAAGACAAGTCAATTTTGTTTCTAATTTTTTTAATAAATCTGGTGATGCAAATGAAATTTAATGTTAATTTAGTTTTAAATAAAAACTTTATACTATGAAAAAATTATTACTTTCTTTTGCGGCACTTGCTTTGACTTTCTGGTCTGGAGCTCAAGTGATTTGCGCAGGCGTTTCGCCAAATTCTATTCAAGGAAATTACCAATTCTCGTGGGCAGATCCTGCTGGTGGATGGGGAACTCCTGATTTTTTAATTCCAGGTACCTACATTCAAGATACTTTAATGATGGTTAATGATGGAACTCCAGGAACAAATGCTCAAGGAAATCCAATTTCTGCAGAAGGCTGTAACCCCTTAATTAATAACCTTACAGGTAAAATCGCTGTTATTTACAGAAACACTTGTGAGTTTGGTGCCAAAGCATTGAATGCTCAGAATGCTGGAGCAATTGGTGTAATTATCATTAATAGAGAGCCTGGAGTGATTTCAATGGGAGCTGGAGCAAGTGGTGCAAATGTTACCATTCCTGTGGTAATGATCCAGGATTCAGATGGTTTGTTGATTACTAATGAAATGCTAAATGGTTCTGTTGTAATGTTACTAGGTAACAAAACCGGATTATTTGCAAATGATGGTGGACTTACTAAATCAACTACCTTGATTTCAAAACAAGGTGCAGTGCCTTCATTCTTAGCGCAAAATGGTACTGAATTTAATTTCGATTTAGGAACACGCGTTTACAATTATGGTAACCTAGCTCAAACTGGAATGACGCTTACTGCTACAGTAACCAATCCAAGTGGAGTTGTTGTTTATAACAACAGTGTATCTAATATTTCTTTAGCTGCAGGTGATAGTTTGGATGT
>CANLAQ010000066.1 GCA_947488235.1 Flavobacteriales bacterium
CTTGTCAACCAGAATTAAAGACTTCTTTTTTTTAGCACTGTATTGAAATTTTATGAGTCTATATTGCTTTAATTCGAAGGCATCTGCAGTTGTTCCATCATCATCATACCATGAACCGTGTGAGGCAACAATCGAAGGATCATAATAAAAATGTACTTCAACATCTTTTGCTCTATATTCCTCTGTATTTTGCAGGTTTGGAATCATCGGAATAAAACTACCTGCTTTAACAAATACGGGGATATGATCTAAAACAACTGAATAATCACGCAGATAAGATTGCTGATTATCCACTGAGGACTTAGAATCAATTCTTTTTCTAGAAACAACTTGATCAGTCGAGAAATCTATCCAAGTAGCTTGCTCAGGGAAATGAATTTGTTTGGATTTCACTCCAGGATCTGTAATTGGATATACCAAGAAAGCATCGCCCCACATATAAACATCTGCAGCGTTTTCACTCCAATGTGCAGTGCTATCCTCCATGAATACAGGTCGCATGAGTGGTGTTCCTTGTATATGATTTTCAAATGCCAAGGTATAATTATAGGGAAGTAATTTATAACGCAAGGCAATAGCGGATTTGGCCAAGGCCTTTGTTGCTGGATCCTTATAAATCGCTTCACTTGCTACTTCTTGTTGCGCATGTGGACGGAAAATTGGTTGGAACACGCCATATTGCAACCATCGAAGATATAATTCTGGATCATCATTTGCGCCACCGAATCCACCGAGATCAGAATGCATATAAGCAAGACCTTGTAAACCCATTTGCATACTTATTTCCATTTGCGGCTTCAATCCACCCCAAGTACGATTCACATCACCCGACCAAGGAATAATACCAAATCTTTGTGTGCCGGAATAACCTGATCTCATTAAAATAAAAGGCCTCTCCTTGGGTAAATTTGTTTTGTATCCCTCATAGATTAATCGTGCCCAATCGTGTCCATAGGTATTGTGCACCTCATCTGCTGTAATACCATTGGCATGAAGTAATTTAGTAGGATGTACTTCAGGCTCCCCTAAATCACCCCAGAATCCTTTCACGCCCATTGCAGACAAGTCCATATATTTGGACCAAAACCAAGATCTCGCTGCTTTATCATACATATCAATTAGACCTGTATTTCCAAAATAAAAATTATAAGTGTAGGGTTGATTTAAAGAGTCTGTGCAGAGCACTTTATTTTCAACTGCCTCTGCCCATCGCTTTGAAGTGGTAAGAATAAATGGTTCTGTAATTAGAATGGTTTTGACTTTTTGCGCAGAAAAATCAGCAATCATTTTTTTAGGATTTGGAAAAGAGTCCTTATAAAATTCTAGATTACCTAGCGTGCCTTGAATTTCTTTACCAAACCAATACAAATCAAATATAATCGCATCAAGCGGGATGGAGTCTTTTCTAAATTGATCTACTACAGACCTCGCTTCAGTTTCGGAGTGGTATCCAAATCTACTTGCAAAATTACCTAAAGCCCAGCGAGGTGGCATAGGCTGACGACCCGTAAGATAAGTATACTCTGAAACGATATTTTTCCAATCGTCACCCACAATGACTTGATAAGTTTTTCTTCCACTAATCGTTTGATAGCTGAGTGTATTATCTTCCTTTGAATCTAAATCCAAATATCCTATCGGTGCATTATCAAAATGAAGCGCATATAATTTAGAAGAAAGCACCATAGGAATGGTATAATTCATCAATTCAGAATGCTTTTCATAACCATAATGTGCTCTGTTATACAACTGCAAACGATATCCTCTTCGATTCATTCCCAAGGCTCTTGCGCCTCCACCATAAAGCAACTCAGATGGCTCTAAGTTAAACTCAATACATTCAAGATCATCCTTTACATCATAACCCCATTTTTCAGATGTAATGTACTTATGGTTATAAAAATAACTGATTTGAAAGGGATCATTTGGAGCATGATTAATCGCAATCGTAATTCCATTTTTTATCATGAGTAAAGTACTCCCTGTAGACACTTCACCTGCTGTAAATGGTTGATCCATTAGAGGTGCAACAACGGCATGAGAATATTCTGGATGTTTTTGACCGTTAGGAATAAAAGTGGTTTCAACTATCTTTGGGGAATAAGCATAAAAAAGGTACACACCATCAGAAACTGTTACTTTATATCCATGAGGAATTTCTTCTCCTTTAACATAATTTCTTTTTGGGTTTTGAGCCAATACCGCAAAGGGTAATAGAAATAAAACGAAGATAAATTGAACCCATTTATTCATAGTTATTATTTAAGTTCTAAAATCAAGGACGTCTTAGCAGGAACAGCAAGTATTTTTTGCCCTAAATTTATTTTTGCACCGCTTATTACATCTTTACCCTCTCCTACTGTTCCCATTATCTCACTAAATCTTGACAAGTCGATTTTTTCTTCTGAGCGCGAATTATTTAATACAACCATTACTTTTTCGGTTTCATTATATCTAAAATAAACATAGACATTGTGTTCTGGTATGAACTGCATAGTTTTACCGGTATGAATGACAGCTTTATTTTTCCTCCAATTGAATAGAAGTTTAGTGATTTCAAAATAAGCTTTTTGTTCATCGGTACGACCTTCTTGAGAAAGCACATTTTTAGTTCCTTTTTCTATAAAAGCATTTTGAGTATCAGTGGACCAACCGCCGGGAAAATCTTTACGAATATCAGCATCACCCAGAGACTTATTTCCTTTCATTCCAATTTCAGAACCCGCATACAATTGAGGAACACCCCTCATGGTAGCCAGAAGCGTCATTAATAATTTGTAATCTTCCAATTTCGGACAATACTCATTAAATCTATCCGTATCATGATTTTCAGCAAAAATCAAGGTGTTGTTTGGCTCTGCATATAAAAAATCCATTGTCAAATTATCATAAATCCGATACAAGCCTTTATCCCATTTTTGTTCTGTTTCGTTAAAAGCCACTGTAAGCGCATCTTGCAGGGTAAAGTCCATCACCATCGGCAAATAACTGTTATAACTTTGAATTTTTGAAATTGGACTGTCCTTTTGCCAATAAGAAATTTGTGCTTGATCATGCACCCAAACTTCTCCTGTAATAGAAAAATTCGGGTATTCATCTGTAATTGCTTTAGTCCAAGAGGCAATACCTTCCTTATTATTATAACAATAAGTATCTACTCTAAACCCATCAATACCTGCAAATTCTATCCACCAAATGGCATTTTGAATTAAATAATTCAAGGCCAAAGGATTGCTTTGATTGATGTCTGGCATAGATTTCACAAACCAACCTTCCTCACAATATTTTTGATCAACTGCTGCAGCATTTGGATCTATTTGCGTTGTCATTCTATAATTGGTTTGTCCATATCCAGGAAATTGATGAATCCACTCATAAGTAGGCAAGTCTTTCATCATCCAATGTGTTTGCCCCCAATGATTTGGGACAACATCCATAATTATTTTCAATTGTAGTGCATGTGCTTCTTTTACTAATCGTTGATAATCTTGATTGGTTCCATAGCGAGGGTCTATTTTATAGATATCACTTTGACCGTAAGTATGATAAGAAAAAACGGTGTCATTATCACAAAGAAGTGGTGTTGACCAAATAGCTGTAGCTCCTAATTCCTTTAAATAAGGCAAGTGATTTATGATGCCTTGAATATCACCCCCATGTCGACCTCCTGGATTTTTTCGATCCATTTTTTCAATCATGCTAGCATCCTGATCATTGCTAGGATCACCATTAGAAAATCGATCTGGCATTAACAAATAAATCATATCTGCAGGCGTAAAACTCCGTCTCATTTTTGAATCTACCGCTCTTTGTTTGAGTTCAAAATCGTAAGATGCAACTTGTTTTTTTCCATCAAAAAGTTGAATTGGATAAGTACCTGGAACCTCATTTTTAGTTTCCAGCGTAAGAAATAGATAATTTGGATTTTCTGTTTTTACGATTCCCACTATTTCGAGTCCTGAGGCTTTAACGGCATATTTTGCGATATTTTCGCCGTGTAGCATAACTTCTACTTTACTATGCTCCATATTTACCCACCAATTAGCAGGCTCAACATGTTTAAATTGAACTTTCTGCCCATAGACATTTGGGAGCGAAAAAGTGATTAAAATTAAAATAATGAAACACTTCATAGCACTAATCTTGATGGAAAATAAATTGAGTTGAACCGTCTGAAAATAAAAGAAGAATAGGGCTATTCTTAGTTTCAATCGGGATTTCACGACCCATCAAATCAAATGCTGCAGTAGGAAACGGTGATTTAGATTCCATTTCAGAAATTCCCACTGAACACGGATTAATAAGTTGATTATACACCAATTGATTATTTGCAGTATTGTATCGGTTAATGGCATAACTAGACAATGATGTCGGAATATGGGAACCCCAAGGCAATTGTATGGCATCCAAGAAATCTTGATCAGTGAAGCCATAATCGTAGCCTTTATAATCGTCAGCTAGTGCAGCATCTTGAATGAGCAATTGAGTAGATTCCCACAATGGAGAAAGGTAATTTATATTAAAAAAATTAGCAAGATGTTGTTCCATGTAAAAGGAGAATCTGTCTTTAAAATAGGGAACAGCCATCAGTCGTGTATACAAAGGGCGGGGTTCAGTGGAATATTGCCAAGCATATACATTTCTCATTGCCCAATTAATATTGAACCAATCCACTCCAAAGGTATTGTCTAAATCATATTCTATAAAAACAAATTTACCATCAGAAGGTCTGCGATATAGGTAATAATTATTCTTATTAAAAGCATATCCATCCCATTGACCCATCAATATTTCTAGAGCCAAGGTGTTTAAATAAGAATCTACATCTAAAACTTCTTGTATGGCGCAAGGAAATTCGGCATTTGTTGCATTATTTAAAACATTAATAAAATTGATTAAAGCCGATTTATCGTTTAATGCTGTATTGGTCTTCAGCTCATAGGTATTATAAGCGCTAGGATTTGTACCTAAATAAGTTAAATTAGAACCCCAAGCACATTTGTACAAATCCCCGGTATCATTATTTATAAAACGAGCTTCCAAAAATTGATCGTCAATATGTTCGACATTTATATACAGTCCCCGATATTCATTATTGATGAATAGTTTAACATAGCTCGTCCTAGAACAGGGAAGACCTGCTTCACGCAGTAATTCATTACAAGTTCTGGATCGCATTATAGAAACATCGTTATGTTCACCATTCAAATTCAAACTTTTTAAATTCATCCATTTAAACCCTGGCTGATACACATTAAAATCAACTTTAAAAGACTTTTTAGCGGCATTTCTTGAGGTATTACCTCTTAGTCTAAAGCCAATATTAGCAATCGAATCATTCCAAACTGAACTGTGATAAACGAAAGTTGCAGGAAACTCATAATTAGCATCCATACTATCTGTTAGAATTGAATTTAAATCTTGAGGATTAATCGTTATACGAACTTCAGCTACTTCATTTTGAAGAAAAGCATTGGTATTGGCCGGGTGGACCAATTGTGCATTTATAGATCCTATTAATCCAATGAAGAAGGAGCAGATAAGTAATCTCATTTTACAAATTGTTTAGCGGAGTAGCTTGAGCCTTTTTTAAGAACAAGAAGATATGTTCCATTTGAGAGCTCATCCACTGGAAGTTTTATTTCATTGGTGCCGATAAAGGAAATTGACTTTTTAGAAAGAAGTAAATGTCCTAAAGCATCATAAATATTAAATTCTAGAGGTTCAATATTAGAACATTGAAGACTTACATTTAAAAAATCTGTACTTGGCACAGGGAATAAATTAAATTCAAACGAGGGATTCTCAAGTGCTTCAAGCGATGCCACTGAAGTAATAAAGGGTTGATTCAAGCGGACATCTGTATAGATTCTATATTCTGCTGCAGTTAAAGAAAGTGAACTGTTCACATCTGAGACATACAAACTATCGTGTGTAAAATACTCATACCACCATCCTGTATGTTGAAAAGAAGGAATAGCATTCGATGTATTGACATCAAAATTTGTCAAGACCAGAGCATTCATTGTTGGATCATTTAATTTTACGCGTTTAATTCCACCAGCCAAACTATACTCAAAATCAAGAGATCTAAAAGTAGCGTAGTCTTTTCTCAGTTTAAGTGTGGCTGAATACACATCCACAATTTGTTGTCTTCTGCCTTGTTGCAAATAATTCCATAGTATTGGTTTATTACAAACTCGACATGGGTAATCAATATTAATATCATAACCATATTCTCCAAATTGCCAGATCATGCGGGGACCAGGTTGCGTTAAGAAAGCAACGGCAGCGGTTTGCAATCTACCCAAAGCAGTGTAGGGGTCCTTTGCATTATGGGCAGGATTGGTACTGTTACCATTTGTAATACTTTCATACATCAATCTTTGTTCATCGTGGCTTTCCATATAAGTAATCAGATGAGGGACCGTCCAGTTCCGAAAACTATAGATACCATTATTTATATTAGAATTTCCAATAAAACCTTTGTGGGCATTTTGATAACCAGAAACTACATTTCCCCAGAGCATCATGCCATATTCAGCTAATATTTTTTCCTCATTGTTATCACACCAATGTTCTAGAATAATATAGGCATTCGGTTTAAATGCCCAGATGCTATCCGCCATTCGCTTTATAATATTAATGCGATCTGTACTATAATTTGCAGCCGAATTAACGAAACCACGCGTAAAATCAAAACGGAACCCATCGACATGATATTCACTCAACCAATATCGATTCACTTGATCTGTATATTCTTGAGTAGCAAGAGAGGAGTGATTAAAATCATTTCCCCAGCAGTATGGTGGGTGTGGACAAACAGCAT
This sequence comes from Flavobacteriales bacterium, assembly GCA_947488235.1. GTDB lineage: Bacteria > Bacteroidota > Bacteroidia > Flavobacteriales_D > Crocinitomicaceae > UBA952. The sequence goes on from CANLAQ010000066.1 coordinate 6,830, forward strand.
TGAACCAAGGATTATTCGCTGCTGGTCTAGCATTAACTGCATCCCAATACATATTTACCATTGGATTTTGTCCGAAGGCATGATTTAATACATTATCAACAATTACGGAAATTCCTCGTCCATGACAAGCATCAACAAGTTCTTTAAATTTTTCTGGTGAACCGTAATATTTATCCAATGCCATATGGAAAGATGGATTATATCCCCAACTTTCATTGTTTTCAAATTCTCCTGGAGGCATTAATTCAATAGAATTTATTCCGAGTGACGAAAAATAATCAAGAGTATCAATGATGGTTTGATAATTGTGTTTTGCAACAAAATCTCTAACCAGCAACTCATAAATCAACAAATCCTTTTTAGGAGCGGGAATAAAATTATCATTTTGCCAGGAATAATTAGGAGCGCCTGGTTGCATGATAGTGATAAATCCAGAAGTCAATCCTGTTGGATAAGGGTGAGGATTTGGATAAGTAAGTGCATTTATATTAGGGTCATTATTTGGGTCTAAAATTAGGGGACTCATTGGATCTGCAATTTTTAATACGCCATCAATATAATATTGAAAGCCATATTTTTGTCCGGGAGTTAATCCGCTGATGACAAGCCATCTGCGCAAGGAATCTGTAGTACAATTCATATGATAATTTACATCCGTTTGCCACGAATTAAAATCACCCAATACATAAACATTATTTTTATCCGGTGCATACAATTGAAGCAGCACAGTTGAATCATTTAAATAATTTATACCATTCTTCATCCCATTGGGTGGATTCTGATAATTAATGGGGGGATTCACAGTATAATAAACACTATCGCTCACAGTAGAAGCTCCATTGGAAGCAATCAA
>CANLAQ010000067.1 GCA_947488235.1 Flavobacteriales bacterium
ACTTTGGGAAAAAGGTGATTTAATAATTCTAACGGATGAATATGCTGCCTCAGCAAGTGAAATTCTCTCTGGTGCTTTGCAAGATTGGGATCGAGCATTAATCGTTGGAAGAAGAACTTTTGGAAAAGGATTGGTACAACGCCCAATTCAATTGGCAGATGGAGGAGAAATTAGAATTACCATTGCGCGTTATTTTACACCAACGGGTCGATTTATTCAAAAACCTTATGATGATACAGAATCGTATAGAAAAGATCTTACGCAGCGTTATTTGAATGGTGAGTTTCAAAATGCGGATTCTATCAAATTTCCTGATTCTTTAAAATTCCTTACTTTAAAAACGAATCGTACTGTTTACGGTGGTGGTGGTATTATGCCTGATGTTTTTGTTCCCTTAGATACCTTAGAAATAACAGATTATTTTGGCAATTTGGTTAGAGGAGGTCATGTAAATAATTATATTTTCTCTTATGTAAATAAAAATAGGGAATCGCTTAAAAAAACCTATCCCAACTTCGCGACTTTTCAGAAAAACTTCAAAATTGATGATGCATTTATGAAGTCATTTTTTGACTATGTAGCTCAAGAAGACTCAACATTAATCTATAATGATAAGGAATATCAACAAAGTAGATTTTTATTGCAAAATAGAATGACTTCTAATTTAGCACAAGATTTATGGGGGGCTAATGAGTCGTTTCAAATTTATAATGCAACCAATGAAGTATTGCAAAAAGCAATTTCGGTGCTCAAGTCTAATACTTATATCACTTTTAATTTAGAAAAATGAAAAGGCGTGTCGTAATCACCGGATTGGGTGCTTTAAGCCCAATCGGGAATAATGTAAATGATTTTTGGTCTGCTATAAAAGCTGGAAAAAGTGGTGCTGCTCCCATTACGAAATTCGATACTGAAAAATTTAAAGTCTCTTTTGCTTGTGAATTAAAAGGTTATGATCCCTTGCAATTTTTTGATTCAAAAGAGGTTCGGAAATATGATCTCTTTTCTCAATATGCTTTGGTTGCAGTTGCAGAAGCTGTTGAACATGCCAAAATAGATTTTGAATCACTCAACAAAGATAGGATAGGGGTGATTTGGGGATCTGGAAATGGTGGGATTCAAACTTTTCAAGATCAAATGCTGGAGTATTGTCAAGGTGATGGCACGCCAAGATTTACTCCTTATTTTATCCCTAGAATTTTAGTTGATATTGCCTCTGGTATCATATCTATTAAGTATGGATTGAGAGGTGTTAATTTTTGTCCGGTTTCTGCTTGTGCTACTTCTAATACTGCGATAATAGAAGCGTTCAATTATATTACTTGGGATAAAGCAGATATGATTATCACAGGTGGTTCTGAAGCAGCCATTAATCAAGCCTCCATAGGTGGATTTTCTTCTGCTAGGGCTTTGTCTACAAGAAATGATTCACCCGAAACAGCCTCTAGACCTTTTGATGTAACCCGTGATGGTTTCGTCATGGGTGAAGGCGCCGGCGCTTTGATTGTAGAGGAGTACGAACATGCTATTAAACGAGGAGCCAATATCATTTGTGAAATAGTGGGTGGCGGTATGGCGGCTGATGCTTATCATTTAACCGGTACGCATCCAGAAGGAATTGGTGCAGTGTTGGGGATGAAAGAGGCCATGCGCGAAGCTGGAATTTCTGCTGATGAAATTGATTATGTCAATATGCATGCCACCTCAACAGCTCAAGGGGATATTTCTGAATTAGTAGCCGCTAAAACTGTTTTTGGTCAGAGAAAAGATTTGTTTATTTCTGCAACAAAATCAATGACCGGACATTTATTAGGTGCAGCTGGAGCTATAGAAGCAATTGCTTGTGCTATGGCACTAAAAGATGGACAGATTCCACCTACGATTAATACAAGCGAAATTGAACCTGAATATAAAGATCTATTCAACTTCCCTTTGAATAAAGCGCAAGCGCATGAAATTAATTATGCAATGAGTAATACTTTTGGTTTCGGTGGACATATTGCTTCTTTGATCATGAAGAAATATTAATCTTGAGGCGTATCGCTTAGTTTTCCTAATTGAAAAAGCACTTTTTTTATTTCATCAGCTTTATTAGTGCCTAATAAAAAGCGTTTATTGTTGGTGTAAATCATTTGTAACCCTTCGTTTCCTGAAACATTGTAGGCTTTTCCACTTCGTAAGAATCCATTTCTAATGCCCCATCCACCGTATTCCATGATAGGATTGTATTTCCGAATATAGGCGTGTGATAGTGCTTCCCAAGAAATCTTTTTTAGCTTTATTTGAAAAGGAAAAAATCGATAATAAATTCCATCTTCCTTGATAATGGTCTCCAAGCGCATTAGGTAAAAAAGAAGAGTGGTGCTTATTAAAATTGCAGCTGAAAAAATAGTTTCTCCAATATCAGTTCTCGCTATTCCATTAACACTTTGAGTAAAATAAGGTGTGAAAATCGTAACAAAGTGCACTAGATCAATGCTAATCAATAAGATCCATAGCCAAATTTGTCTGAAGGATTGTTTCTCTGAAAAGAGTTGGTGTTCCAATTGATTATTTGTTTTTACCAAATCTTAGAAACCTTATCTGCTGCATTGCGCATTGGTTTTCCTTCTTCAATGTTGAATGCTTCAAAAAATTCAGGGCAATTTTTTAAGGGTCCATTTACCCTGTACATTCCTGGTGAATGAGAATCGTTTGCAATTCTATTTTTCATTTCCTCCGGGGTGTACATTACTTTCCACAATTGCGCATAGGCAATAAAGAACCTTTGTGATGGTGTAAATCCTTCTCTTACTTCATTTGCTTTAAATTCTTTGGTCATCTTATAAGCATAATAGGCCATGGTTAATCCACCTAAATCTGCAATGTTTTCACCCATTGTTAATTCTGGGTTGACACAATGTCCTTCTATTGGACAAAAAGTAGAAAAGGTCTGTCCTAAAGTAGCCGTCTTAGTTTCAAATGATTTTCTGTCTTCTTCTGTCCACCAATTGGTAAAAGATCCATCGGCTGCAAATTTGGAACCCATGTCATCAAATCCATGCGTGAATTCATGTCCAATTACCATTCCTATGCGACCATAATTGACAGCGTCTTCTGCTTTATCGTCAAAAAATGGAGCTTGCATTATTCCTGCTGGGAAAGCAATTTCATTTAATAAAGGATGATAATAAGCATTGATCATGTGTGCCGGCATACCCCATTTTTCTTTATCTACGGGTTTACCAAGTTCTTTTAAATTTTTCTGAACCGAGAATCTGTTGATTTCTTTAACATTCTCCAAATAATTGTTTGCTGTGAAATTTAAACTGGAATAATCTTCCCATTTGGAAGGGAATCCTAATTTTCGTCCGATTGAATTTAATTTCTTCAATGCTTCCTTTTTAGTGTTAGCAGACATCCAATCTAAACCATTGATGCGACTCCTAAAAACAATTAGTAAATTGTCCACCATCGTGTTTACGCGTTCTTGTGCCGCTGATGAATAGTATTTTTCAACAAATGCTTTCCCTAATAATTCACCAAATTCTTGATTGGTGATTTCATCGATTACTTTTTCATTTAAAGGCTTCATAGATTTTTTACCAGACAACACTTTACCGTAAAATTCAAAATTTAACGCAACGAACGATTCATTTAAATGTCCAGCATAATGATTGATCACATTCCATTTTAAGTAATCTTTCCATTCACTTAAAGATTCTTGTTCAATTAAGAGCGCAACATTTTCAATAAAAGCAGGATTACCAACAATGATACTGTCTGGATTAGCGCACCCAATGGAACTTAGATATAAACGAAAATCAAAGGTGCCAAACAATGCAGCTGTTTCTTTGAAGGACTTCTTGTTGTAGGTCTTTTCAGGAATACGCATTTCTGCTGGAGCCATCATGCTGGAGGCTAATTTTTTCTCAAATTGAACAACATTTTCTGCAGCTTGTTTTGAGATTTCAGGACTTTCTCCCGATAATACAAAGCATTTGGTAATATGATCTTGGTATTTCTGTAGAATTTCTTTTTTGTTTTCACTACTATAGTATTCTTTGTTTGGCAGCCCAATGCCTCCTTGACTTAAATAAGCTGCGTTGATTTCCACTTGCTTCATATCTTGACCAATTCCAAAGCTAAAAAGGGAACCAATTGCATCTCTGTGATGTTGTGAAATAATGCCAACAATGAAATCCTTTCTATTGATTTGATCAATACTTCCAAGATCCTTTTTTAAGGCAGTTGCGTATTGATTGTTTCGTACTTCCATATTCATGTAAGAAGCATAATAGGCTCCAAGCAGTTGATTCTGAGAACCTTTTTCAGATACTGATTTACTTGCCTCTTCGAGAATTTGAGTCAATTTCTTATTATTAGATTGCTCTAATTCATTAAAACTCCCCCATCTTGATTCAGTCGGTGGAATGGTCGTCTTTGCGATCCAAGTACCGTTGGAAAATTGAAAGAAATCATCTTTAGGATCTGTTGCCTTATCTAAATAATTTAAATCAATGGTTGAGAATGAGTTTTTTTCAACTGGTTTTTTTAAACCGCAAGCACTTATTAAACAAATAGTTAAAAAGCTATAAATTAATTTCTTCATTGTTCTGAAAATTGTGGGGTAAATAACATTTGTACATGTGGGATATCATCCTCTAGATATTCTTTTCCTGTGGAGAAAAATAAATGGGCATTATAATATTTCTCTAAGTGTTTTTGAGCCGAAATACGAATAGGGACAATTCCAAATTCTGCTTTGATAAATTTCATGCATTCTTTCATAAGAATATGTCCGTCGCCTTTGCCTCTAAAATTTTCATCTACAACAACGCGACCAATAGAAACTTCAGGGTAGGAGAGCCCAGGAGGTAAAATTCTTGCAGTAGCAACAACTATTCCCTTACCATCACGGCAAATTACATGGTAACATTTTTTATCTTTTCCGTCTAAATCTAGGTAACTGCAGTTTTGTTCAACTACAAAGGTTCTTAATCGCAGTTCAATGATATCGTGAAATTCATTAGTAGATAATTCACTAAAAAATTTAAATTGAAAATTGACTAGCATGCTTTTATTTTTCTGCACCAAATGTACAAATGATTTCGAGAATTTAAGCTACTTAAATCTTAAAAAGCCTATTTTTGTCTATGGCCAATTGGAAGGACAGTATTAATTTATGGAATCATTTATCGATTAAACGCACACTGAATTTAGTGCATTTGTATCTGGGGTATTCTTGGTCACGATGGACAAAAAATCCAATCAATGCTGCCTATCCATTTTCTCTAAGTATTGAACCTACTACTGCTTGTAATTTGGGCTGTCCTGAATGTCCAAGCGGATTGAAGCAATTTACTAGACCAACAGGTAAAATTGATTCGTCAGTCCATCAAAAGATATTAAATGATGTCAAAGGTTCCGTTTTTTATATCAACTACTATTTTCAAGGGGAACCTTTTTTGCATCCTCAATTTTTAGATTTGATTGCTCAGGCTAAAAAAGAAAAAATTTATACCGCTACTTCTACCAATGCGCATTTTATCGATGCAACAATGGCCTTAAAAATTATAGATTCTGGTTTGGATCGTTTGATAATTTCGATAGATGGCTTAACGCAAGAAACCTATGAGCAATATAGAGTGCATGGTAAGTTAAACAAGGTGCTAAGCGCTACAAAACACTTAATTGACGCTAAAAAAGAAAGAAAATCAAGTACGCCTTTTTTGATTTTTCAGTTTCTAGCAGTGCGTACAAATGAACATGAAATCCCCGGGGTTTTTGAATTAGGAAAATCTTTTGGTATTGACGAAGTGCGGATTAAAACAGCACAGCTTTATGATTTTGAAAATGGAAATCCACTACTTCCTAAAAATGAAAAATATACTAGGTATCAACTCAAAAAAGACGGTACCTATAGATTAAAAGGCAAACAAATCAATGCTTGCTGGCGCATGTGGTCGGGAAGTGTGCTTACTTGGGATGCCAAAGTAGTTCCCTGTTGTTTTGATAAAGATGCAACGCATGTACTAGGTGATGCTTCAACAACTGACTTCAAAGCAATTTGGCGTGGCGCGTCCTATAAGAATTTCCGTAAAGCACTTCTAACGGACAGACAAAATATCGATATCTGTAAAAATTGTTCCGAAGGCACAAAAGTGTGGAGCTAAAAAAAGCCACGATGAGTGGCTCTTTACTATAATGATTGTATTATTATATTGATTAGACTTGGCTAATTCCAACCACAAAGGGCTTAGAAATCATTAGAGCTGGATTTAAATCCAGCTCTAAAATCATGACAAAAAGATATTCTGTTTAGAACGCGATTCGCCAATTACAATTTCACGAAATGTTGTACCGAAATATTATTAACTTGGATAGAGTAGGTGCCTTTTGCTAAAAAGGACACATTAATCTCCTTTTCTGTCGATTGTACCATCAAGCGTCCTGAAGCATCTTTGATTTCAACTTGCTCAATAGGCATGCTGCTGTTGATGGTAATGATATCACTTGAAGGATTTGGATAAACACCGAAAGTAAATGTCTGCTCTTGAATTGAATTGCTTGGTCGAACATCAAATACAATAGAACCTGGGGATGTTCCACACATGAAACTACTCGTTTCATTGTTTCCAGCGTCGTAAATATATACTTTTCCAAAACTAAAATAATCAGTCTCACTTGCATAGAAATTACCACTTACTGGCTCTTCTGCCAATTCGTAAAAGTTTCGGTTAAATCCTACTATTGGTCCCACATTGGTCATGCCATTGACATCAAATTCCTGAAGAATATTGTCCATAGAGATTTGATACACTAAATTATTGTCCTTCAAGGCTGAAGTTCCACAACCAGTGGATGCAAATGCAATGTTGCTTGTAGTTGATGTTGAATTCCCTAAATTAATTCTTGAAACAGATGCTCCAGACCAATCTTTATTGTTTACAGTATAAAGTGCTCCGTTGGAAAGTAATAAGTTATCAGGGTTTTTTCCGTCAGGACCAAGGTCAATTTCATTTCCGTAAGTAAGGTTGCTCAAGTCAAATAAACCAACCAATCCTTTTTCATTTCCCCACTCATAGCCATTGTTAACAGCGATATAAGCAGTTGTTCCATTAATAACGATATTTTGAGTAGCCCACTTTGGACCATTTAAAGTGTCAATAGCTGCAATAAATTGTAAGGTATTTGAATTGAAAACTTGAAGGTAAGAATCATAA
>CANLAQ010000068.1 GCA_947488235.1 Flavobacteriales bacterium
TATATATTAGCGAGCCAATGTGGAAGATGTAGTTGATTCTCTAGGAGCATGCAAATAATAGAAAAAATTCCCTCTAGAATCCAAAATATAAAAAATGTAAGAAAAGGAAATATAGAATTCCGAAACAAAACAGTTAGAAAAAGAAATAATACCAAAAAAAGATAAATTTTAACGAAATATAGGCCAAGAAAGAAAGATTCGCTTAAGAATTCATAGGATGTATATGGTTCACTATATTTTAAACCTAATATTAATGATATTATCGCAACAAGTAAAGTACTTAAAGCGCTAAAAATACCAATGGTCAACAATTTGGATTTTAAAAACTCCCACTTACTCAAACCATCAATAATATTCTGTTTGAACATGCGATTAGAAAATTCTTGGGAGATACTAAAAACCACAATAGCTGCCAAAAATAGCTTTAACAAACTGACAATGTAAGCTATAAAATGCCAAATATTGGGAAAATTATAAATGCCAAAATCTTTCAAGTTAAATTCAGTATCCCCGAGAAATAATTCAGCAAACCCAATAAGGGCTATAACAATAATCGAGAACAAATAAATAATCGAGAAAATTTTAAAAGGGCGATAAGCCAAATTTTTTAATATTTCTATTTTTAGTAATCGTTTCATTTCAATTATTTATTTTTAATCATGTTAAGAAATTTGATCTCTAAATTATCTTGTTTTTCCTTCAAATAAGAAACGAAAACACCTGCTTCTGCCAATTTTTGATTCAACATGCCAGCATTGCAACTTGAATCAGTAAAAACTTTGGTAATCGTCTTCTCGTCTACAATTTTCAGAACAAACGCCATAGATTTTAAAGCAGCATGCAATTTTTCTAAAGAGGAATATGAAACTTCAAAATATTGCTGTCCAGCGTCCATTTCGTTAACCGGACCAGAATAAAGCGATTTTCCATTTTTAAGAATAATGACGTGGGAACATATTTTTTCAATTTCATCTAGCATGTGGCTAGCAATTAAAATTGTAGTTCCTGTTTCAGCAATAGTTTTAATTAATTCTCGAATTTGAATAATCCCTTCAGGGTCTAATCCATTGGTGGGCTCATCCAAAATCAAAACATCGGGATTATTTAATAAAGCGGAAGCTATCGCTAGTCTTTGTTTCATACCTAATGAATAATTGCGAAACAAATCATTTTTACGCTCCAAAAGCCCTACCAATTCCAATACTTCTTCAATGCGCAAATTTTTAACTTCTTTGATCTCACATACAATTTTTAAATTATCTACCGCAGATAGATATGGGTAAAAGTTGGGTTGTTCTATGATGGCACCTATTCTTTTTAAACTTGCTGTGCTTGTAAATTCTTCCCCAAACCAACTCCATGTTCCAGATGTTGGATTAATACTAGTTAATAACATTCCCAAAGTGGTCGACTTACCACTTCCATTAGGCCCTAGAAGCCCGTATACACTTCCTTGTTGAACTTCGAATGAAATATTATCAACGGCTAAAATCTTGAATTTTTTCCTAATATTTTCTACAGAAAGAATAGTACTCATTAATATTAATTTTTAAAAAGACAATAATAATTCTTTAATAGCTTAGATTTTTAAATATAAGCCATTTATTTCAAAATATTGGATTACAATGTTTAATAATTTTGAGTTAAGTCTGCCTTTAAAAAAAAAGCAAATCAAAGATGCAATAAAAACCTTATTACGAAGCCCTAAACGACCATTATTTTCAATAAACAAATGAAGAGTATGTAACGATGTCATCACAATTTGTGATGACATCTAAAACAAAACGCCCAAATTCTGTATTGCTGTTTGCATTTGCAGCGCATGGAGTTGTCATGTATGCTACTCAAGGATTATGCGTTGCATTTGTGTCCCAATTTGAATAAAGTAAATACCTTTAACAAGTACGGATAAATCAAGCGTTCTTGAACTTGTGTTTTCGATGGATTCAGCATAAACAAGAGCGCCTTGCATGGTTCGGATTTCAAGTCGTTTAGCCTGAATATTATTCCAATTGATTTGAATTTTTCCATTGCTTGGATTGGGATAAACAACTATTTCGCTCAGTGGAAGTTTTTCATCAGAAAGTTCATTAAAGGCACTAGAAAGACAGGGGAAATTTCCACCATTTTGATATGCATTCAATAAAGCTCCACTTATATTTATAACTTGTTGAACATTGTTTAATCTGCTACCAGATCGATCATAAACAAATGCGTAATCAGAACAGATAGATGTGTTTTGTGGAAATGTCGATTCCCTTATACTGAGCATTCCGCGTCGATCACCAGGAGGGTTGTTACTTGCCCCTTCATTCCATGTGTTGGGCAAGTTGGGATTGCCATCGTACATAAAGTGGGTGGGAAGGTTCGTTAAGGGATTCATCCAATTACTGCTGTCACTGTATTGTCCGTTCATCATTAGCCATGCCGTCGTATCAAAACTGGTAGTTATGCCCGCATCCATGGATCCTGTAATCATGGTGGCACTTTCTAGGGGATGAGAGAGGCATAAAACACCTTGGCAAGGTGGATTAGCACCATATGCAATATTTCCACCACCAGGTTCATCAAATTCATCACCATTGTAAGCATATAATAGTCTCTTTGTAGGATCACAACCTATGTAATCGTCTGAATAAGAACCAAGATCAAAATCAAGGTAAAGGCCTTCATGAAAGTTATAATAAGTGCGGTTGCTGCGATTTATGACGCGCAAATTAAGAAAAGTAGTGTTGTTAAGGTAGGTTCCCGAGCTGTATTGATAAAACATTGCATGTAACTCAATTCCCAATTGGTTTCCGTCGGGTAGAAACGATTCATCATTCATAATAATATAAACCGCTTCGTCGCCCCGGATATCGGGGTAGTCGCCCATAGCAGGTTCGTAGAGCCCATTACCGTTTAAATCAACAAAGGGAGCAAGTTTCGTCGCCACACCAAGAGACGCATCGCCATTTCCTGGCCAAGTGGATAGGGTATTTGGGACAATATAACCCGGTGTTTGAAAATTAGTTTGATGGTTGGTTATTTCTGCTTCGCTTACCTTCCAAATGGACTGCTGATATGGATTCAAATACGCCAAGGAATTGTAAATGCTGTTGTTAGCGATTGGGCCACCATGAAACGCACTCCAGCTGCCTCCACCGCTATACATAACGGAGGAAACATAAAGTGTACCGTTCACATCTTCAGCTCCAATCCAATAGGTTCCGGCAAAAATGGTAGATAAGCCACTGTTTTTAGGGATTTCATAACCGTTCGTGCCTACCTGCAGATGGTTAAAAAACCCACCTTCGTCATCGAGTAAGCAGGATACATTGTTGTGATCTAAGGCAAGGTAAGAGGTTTGTTGCGCCCTGCACATGAAAGCCTGGATGGCGATCAAAGCGAATATAAGTGTCTTCATGAGGTATGGTTTAGTGAAGGTAAGTTTCGGGTTTGGCGCCCTGTCGACTTTTCTAATTAAAGCACTGATAAAACTGTTATTTAGTTCTGCTGTTATGGCTCGTTTTTCTTGTTATAGTCGCTTTGTCAAGCTTAAGCCAAGTCCCATTTTACTGTTTTGCGTTGGAAAACTATAGATGTTCCAGGACAATGATTTTTCTTTTGGTTTTATGTTGGTTATTAAATTCCAACTGCTTAGTATCATTGTGGTTGTCCCAAGTCCAATGTTAATTAATGATAGATTTCTTTGGGCAGGATTTACATATGTTCCACCCCAAGTTATTTGCTCTTTTGGATAGTTTAATGCACCAAGCGTAATTTGACCTACACCTGTAATTAGTCCTAAAATTGGAATCGTCTTGCTGTTAGCACTTTTAGAAATTTGAATTCCATTGATTGTATTGAGTGACAAATTTAGTCCGCAAATTAAAGATGATGAAATGCTGTAAGCAGGTGGAATTATGTCTGTAGCAGAAGGTCCATAAGTTGGTTGAATCATTGCACATTCTTCTTTTGTTAGTCCGCTTGATTGAACCCAACGGTCAACTTTTTGGTCATTCATTGCAAGTAAATACTCGTATTTAAACTTTGAATTTATTTTTTCTGCAGTTTGTCGACCAGCAGTTTGTTCAATTAAATAACCAACTGCACAAATATTTCCGTCTTTGTCAATAAAGCAGGGAATTCGTTGATTTGGATAATCATAATTTTTTGGAAACACACCTGCTGTCCAATACTCGTGGAGTAGGTCAAGCATTTTATGTCTATTTTCTTTTTGGCCTTTGGTTAGTGATGAGATGTTCTTGCGTCTCAAAAGTTTCTCAACATAATTTAAATGCGTCTGAAGTCTTTTGTTCTCATCTGTTTCGTTGGTCGGCTGTTGACCATATGTTTCCATAAAACTAATGTCGCCAATAACAGCATTAACTGTTTGGTCAATTTCGTTAGATCTTCTGTTGCAACTCGCTAAAATTGTCAACACGAAAATTGTCAGGATAAATCTTGATGTCTTCATATTTCTTTTTTTAATGGTTTCTGTCTTTTTAAAATGAGGCTTATCATTCTACTAAACGCAACTCATCGAGTAAAAGAGTGGGATTCACTTTCTCGTATCCTCCAAAAGATAAATAAACCCGATTTGACATCCAATTGCTTGGTAGAGATTTTTTGTAATCGCGGATTTTACAGGGGAACTAATGGAGCTGCGAATGCCTGGGGTAAAATGGAAAATGAATGGATTCAGGTGATACGCCAATTCGATTTGTGCCATAGCCGAAGTAGAAAAAGTTTGTGCTTCTACGATGTCTACGCCGCCATTAGGCATCAGATAGTAACCTCTTCCGCTCAGTTTAATTCCAGCTGATAGTCCAAGCATTGGACTCAGACTTACTTTGTTTTTGGTCCATTGATATCCAGCAAATAAAGGTAGGTTGAGATAACGATAGCGGTTGGTTCCATCAATTGAATTGAACGGATAGACTATTTGTTCACCCCATTCATTATAGGCTATCCCTACTTGATAAAACCAATGTGTGGCTTGTTGTCGATAAAATACCGATAAATCCAAGGAACTGGTGGCGCGTTCTGCTTCTTTTCTTGCTTGGGCATAGCTTTTATAATTGTCGTAGGTAGCATTCAAATACGAAGTTACAGGGTATTCCATTGGGGTAAAGGAGGAAATGATCCCGCTCACGCCGCTGGAAAATCCGAGCATGCGCTGCCAAGAAACTTGCGTTTTACCTGGTTGCAAGGTCTCTAAGATGGGTGGTGAGACAGTGTCAATGCGATGCAAAGAAATCTTTGATATTTCTTGAGAGGGAATCAAGAATTCAATTGGTTTAGAAGGCATTTCGATGTTGGGGAAAGTTGAATCGAAGCCTGCTATTGATTCTTTTACCTCATTAAGTCCCACTGCGACGGTTTCAGCTTCTGGAGCAGTATATTGGCTTGTTTCTTTACGCTGTGTTTCGATATTCATCCTTGTTGCACTTGAAGGTCGTTTGTATTGAAGGGAAGCTTTAGGTGTAGGTTCAAGGTTTCTGCTGAGGCTGTTTTGTTTCTGTATTGATTTATGAGTTGAATCGGTATTTGCAGGCTTTACAAGGGTAAGCGCTTTGTCACGAGAAACTTTAATCGGCGCCAAATTAGGCGCAAGTGTTTGATACATGCCTAAACCAATCCCTGAAAGCAACAGGACAGGAAACCAGATGTAGAGCAGGCGCTTCCGCTTGCGTTTTTTTTCCAAAGCATCCAAGCGCAGGTTTAAGTCAATTAGGTAGTTTTCCGGAATGTGATTAATTGTATTATAATCGTCAAGCTTTTCATCCATGGTTAATGGGTTTTATATTAGGGTTTGCAAGTATGTCTTTTAGTTTTTTGCGGGCCATTTTGGTATGCCATTTTGAGGTCTCCACTGAAATCCCAAGAGATTGACCTATTTCTTTATGCGAAAAACCTTCAAGGGCATATAGATTAAATACAATCCGACATGGAGTATTCAATTGAAGTAAAAGAGATTCGAGGTGTTCATTTTCTATGTTCGTTTCAATAGAAGGAGCTTCGAAAGGTTCGTGAATTCCTTCTGAAGCTTTGATTAGAAAGGTTTCTTTGTATTTTTTGTTTTTTCTGAGGTAATCAATGGATTCATTAGTACAAATCCGCTTAATCCAAGCGTTGAAGTTAATATTTTCGTACTTATGAAGGTTTTCAATGATTTTAATGAAAGAGCCATTAATGACATGCATAAGTTCATAATCAGTGCTGAAAAATTTTCGAGCAGCTTTCTTTAACTCAGGAAAACAATAATTATACAAAGCCAATTGACTCTTCCGGTCTAATTTTATTGATCCAGCAATCCAATCTTCCTTTGGTATATTCATTTTCGCAGTACTCCCCGTTGAAGTTAACGAAAAATTATGGGTAAAGGGGTGGTGATCTTCAAACTAAAATGCTATAATTTTTTTACCAACTCGCAAATTGTTGCCAGAATGTCGCTCGTAACCAAAGAATCGCTAAGCACTGTAGGTTAAATTTATGCATTGAATGCTGAGGATTATAAAACGGAGTTTACCCTTCGATGAACTCAGGGCGAGGAGGTTAGACATAGAGTTAGAGGTTAGACAGTAATTAATTTTTAAAAAATAGAAATCAACGAATGATTCTCATTATACTGAACAATTCGGATTTTGAATTAATACTCAGTTTTCGGTATACTTTTTTCACATTCATTCTCACGGTGTCTATTGCTATTTCATGTCTGTCAGCAATAAGCTTATAGCTCAATCCATCAACAATTCCGTTGACAATATCTTTTTCTCGGTCTGTAAGTTGCTCAATAATTTGCCGGGGTTTATTTATAAATGAGATAAGCATTCTAGCAATTTTCGGAGTCATATATGCTCCGCCATTTGCGACACTTTCAAAAACTTCTTTGAAATTAATTTCAAAACT
>CANLAQ010000069.1 GCA_947488235.1 Flavobacteriales bacterium
GATTTATCTGAAGGTACAGGACATACCATGACTCCAGCATCGTCTGCTTCTGGTTATTATTCTCAAGGGCGCTATAGTGAGTACCGTTCTACAAAAGGAAATAAGTTGATTGAAGCTTACGCTAATTTCAATACAGGTGAAAAGTTTAAAAATCAATTGTTAGACTTAACAGCGGGTTATTCTTATCAAGATTGGTATACTTCAAGTCCGAACAATCCAACTTATAATGAAGCAAAGGATTCCATTATTGGTGTTGCAGCGGCAAATCCATTTTACACAAAGAATGCTCTTTTGTCTTATTATGCTAGAGGTATCTATTCTCTGCAAAATAAATATGTCATCAATGCTTCTGTTCGTCGTGATGGTTCTTCAAGATTTAGTCCTGCTGCAAGATGGGGTATCTTTCCAGCTGTTTCTGCCGCTTGGATAGTGAGTGAAGAAAAATTCATGAAGAATCTTAGTTTTGTGAATATGCTAAAAGTAAGAGGTGGATGGGGTGTTACTGGTCAACAAGATGGAATTGGTGATTACTCCTATATTGGTAATTACTTTGAAGGTGCAAGTAACGCTCAATACGCTTTTGGTGGACAATATTATACTGTTTTCAGACCAGCCGGTTTTGATGCTAATTTACGCTGGGAACAAACAAAAAGTATCAATTTAGGTTTGGACTTTGGACTTTGGAAAGATAGAATTTCTGGAAGTGTTGATGTTTATAGAAAAACTACAACAGATCTTTTAGCAACAGTGCCCGTTCCAGCAGGAACTAATTTTACCAACCAAATATTAACCAATGTTGGTTCTATGCAAAATCAAGGAATTGAATTAAGCATCAATTCAGGTTTGATTGCAAAAAAAGACTTCCGCTTAGATATGATGGCGAATGCAACTTATAATGAAAATGAAGTACTTAAATTATCTCAGATTGTAGACCCAAATTCTCCGGGAATCTTAATTGGTGGAATTTCAGGAGGAATCGGAAATTCAGTACAAATTCACCAAGTGAATTATCCAACATTTACTTATTTCGTTTATGAGCAACAATATGCTTCAGATGGAAGTGTGATTGAAGCTGGTCAACAAGCTTCGATTGACATGAATAATGATGGAATAATTACAACAGCAGATAAATGGAAAGACACCAATGCTTTTGTCGATAGAAATAATGATGGAATTATAAATATCGATGATAGGTATTATGCAGGTAGAGTTGCACCAAGTGTTTTCCTTGGCTTATCATTGAACTTTACCTATAAAAAATGGTACGGTGGAATGTCTATGAGAAGTGAATTAGGCGGTATGATTTATAATAATATTCATTCCAATAGTGGAACCTTTCAAGCTATTGATGGAACTAAAAAATATTTGACAAATATTAGCTCCCTTTATTATAATGATGAGGTTCAAAAAACAACAACCAATCAATTGCTATCGGATCATTATTTGGAGAAAGCAAATTTCTATCGTCTAGATTATTTAAATGTGGGTTATAACTTTGGAAAGTTAAAAGCTACTCAAAATAAAATTGGATTAAATGCCTCTTTTGTGGTACAAAATGTATTTGTAATTACACGTTATTCTGGATTGGATCCTGAAGTTGGTGGAGGTATCGATAATAATATTTATCCTCGCCCAAGAATGTATTCATTGAATTTAACATTTGATTTTTAAATTATACAGTCATGAAAAAAATAATAATATTTTCAATTTTATCTCTTGCCTTAGTAGGTGGATTGATGTCGTCTTGTAAAAAGCAATTAAATCAAACTCCAAAGTATGGACTAAACGCAGAAGCTGTTTACAGTGACCCTGATAATTATATAAAAGTCCTTGCCAAGTGTTACTCTGGTTTGTCAATGTCCGGAAATCAAGGCCCAGCCGGACAAGCAGATATCGCTGGTATTGATGAAGGATTCTCAGCTTATGTTCGGGTATTGTGGAATTTGCAAGAATTACCAACGGATGAAGCAATTTGCGGATGGAATGATCCAGGAATCCCTGAATTGAATAAAACGCAATGGAATTCTGAAACTGTTTGGGTGAAAGGAATGTATTACAGAATTTATTATCAAATAACATTGTGTAATGAATTTATTTGGCAATCTCGTGATGAGAAGTTGGCTGAAAGAGGATTTAGCGATGGCGATATAGCAACCATTAGAACCTATCGTAATGAAGCAAGATTTCTAAGAGCCTTGAGTTATTATCATGCTATGGATTTATTCGGAAATGTTCCCTTTGTTGATGAAAATGATCGCGTAGGTGCCTTCCAACCACCTCAAATTCAACGTGCTGATTTGTTTAATTATATCGAAGGTGAATTGTTAGACCTTTCTCCTAAGTTATTGACTGCAGGTGCTGCACCTTATGGAAGAGCTTCTCAAACAGCAGTTCAATCCTTACTTGCTAAATTGTATTTAAATGCTGAGGTTTATACTGGAACCCCTCGATATTCTGATTGTGCTACACAATGTGAAGCAGTTATCAATGGAGGAACACATCAATTAGATGCTGATTATCAAAGTTTATTTTTAGCAGATAATAATACTTCTCCTGAAATTATAATGCCTGTAGTTTATGATGGTCTTTATGCTCAAACTTGGGGTGGAACTACTTTCTTAGTTTGCGCTTCTCTTGGTGGCTCGATGGTTGCTGCTGATTATGGTGTAAATGGTAAATGGGGTGGCTTGCGTGCAAAACCTAACTTGGTGGATAAATTTGTTGACTCTACTCTTGATAGTCGTTTCTTATTTTACAGAACGGGTCAGTTGAAAGATATTACCGTAATGGCGACTTTTTCGAATGGTTATGCCCTGCCTAAATTTAAAAATAAAACTGCTGCAGGAATAAACGGTTCTAATAATGCAACTTCTGCACATGTGGATATTGATTTTCCAATGTTTAGATTGGCAGATGTTTATTTAATGCTTGCGGAAGCTAAGCATCGCCTAGGTGATCAAGGTACTGCTTTGACTTATGTAAATCTAGTGCGCGAAAGAGCTTATGGAAATACTACCTATAATCTTGGCGCTGTAAGTCTTTTAGATATTTTGGATGAAAGAGCGCGTGAATTGCAATGGGAAGGAACAAGGAGAACAGATCTAATTCGTTACGGCTTGTTCACTAGCGGAACTTATGTATGGCCGTTTAAAGGCGGAGATGTTGCTGGTATCGGAGTTGATGATCATTTTAACCTTTACCCACTTCCTTCTTCTGATATTATTTTAAATCCTAATTTGTCTCAGAATCCTGGATATTAATATTAGTAATGGTGTTGATTGATGAAAGGGGTGTGCCAATTTGGCCCCCCTTTTTTAGTTTAAATTGACTTTATAAGTAAGCCTTATAATATTGCTTTTAGTCTTGGTTAAATATTGCTCACGCATACCAAATCCCACATCAAGAGATTGGCGCTTGCTTAATTCTACTTCGAATCCAACAAAATGTCTAAAGGAGTTCATACCGCTTTGAATACTAATACTATTCAGACCATAGATTACATCTCTATTCCATGAATAAAAAAGTTCAGTACTCGCGTAAGGGGTCAATTTGAAGTTTTTGATATCGTACTTAATTTGAAATTTATTTCTTAAAATGGATTTGTTGCGCTGAAACTTAAAGGCTTCCCATTGCTGCTGACCAGTCCATTGTATCACTAACCTTTTACTCTTGGCACCGAAAAGTTCTAAAAATGAAATGTTAAGTCCACAAGCAAATCTGTTGGAGATACTATTTGTTTTAAGATCAAGCGCACTGTGGGTATTTGGAAATACTGCATTTCGATATTTTATCAATGTCTTAATCCCAGGTACAAGTTCGTAGCTTAGTTGTACAGTAGCCAAAGACTTATTAAATCCAATAATGTTATCTCTTCTATATTCGTATCCTATTTTAGTCTCTAGATGCTTAGCGAGCTTAATATTAGCCTCTGCACCCGTCCAAAGATGAGTACTTTGGGCCATGCAAAATTGACCAATGAAAAGTACCGCCAAAAAGCATAATGTGTTCTTCATTAATATAGAATGTCAAATGTACCAGCTGCATTAATGCTTTGCTCACTATCAATTACTATTTCTTTGTCTAATTGTACTGTAATGCCTGTTCCATTAGTAGGTAAAGAATTTACATACACAGTATATTTCCCAACTTGTAAACCTTCAAAAGAGAATTCTCCATTAGCATTGGTTCTAACATCTTTTGCTGCAAAAGCATTTTGTCCATAAATAATGTAAACGCGTTCATTTGCGATTGGAGTGGTAGCGGTGATTATACCATATTTTCCTTGTTTTGATATGTCAACGCTGAAAGAAGTACTCCCATTGTCTGCATCCGGAACTGGTGCTAGTGCCGCATTCACAATTGATATTATGTCTTGTTGGATATTGGTAGTAAATCCTGAATTAGCAATGGCATCTAAAGCAATTTTCGTATTCTGCGCTATGTCTAGGTTAGAATCACTGTAGTTGAATACTACTTCAATACCAATTCTGCCTGCCAAATGTGGATCTGCATCCGAAATCCATGTTGGGTTTCTGTAATAAATATAATAGTACTTAGAAGCAATATTGGTATTAAGCAACCAGTAATTTCCATGTTCTAATAAGGCTCCACCGGTGCAAGTAACTTCTGTAATTTCTACATCACCATTCTTAACTTGATGCCCTGTAACATTTCCTCGAATTGCTGCAGTTCCACCCGGCCCCTCAATCTTTTTACAAGCTGTATTCAATAAAAGAATTGCGAGGAAAATGAAATAAATTATTTTTTTCATATGCTTATTTTTGGATGATGATTTTGTAATTTTTTTGATTGATTTCTGGAATACTTATAAAGTAAATTCCAGAAGCTAAATTAGCTGTGTTTAATAAATAGGAATATACATCAGCCGTGGATTCTATGACTATTTTACCTTGGCAATCCCGAACAATGACATCAGTTTTCTGGATTAAGCCATCAATGAATAAAGATTCCGTAGCTGGATTTGGAAAGATTCTGATGGGGTCTTCAACTATTTCTTTGGTTCCTAATGAACTACAAGTGCCAAACATATTATTGTCCATCCATACTAAACGACTGCTGGTCCAACTTTTTAAGTATTCCATTTCTTCAATATAGGTCTGTCCGATAAAATTATTCGGCCAAACATAGGTTCCTAAAATCGGCCATTTGGTATAAGTCCTTTGTGCAGGCAAGGTTAATGCCAAGGACATACTGTCAATATAGTTCATTAAGACACTCGAATCCAATACACTTGTCCTTAATTCCAGCCACCTGCATTTTACACGATTGGCATAAACAGGGTCTTGTAACATTCTGTTCCACCAAAATGGGTTGTCTAAGCCACCACCACAAATGGCATTAAAATTAATTTCCCAACCTGAAGTATTTCCACCCTGACAATAGTTTGCATTTCCCCATCCTAAATTGAAATCCCATAAGGGTCCAGCCACTAATTTCCCTCCTTCACTGAACCTTTCTTTGTATAAGAAAGTAGATATTCTATATCCATCAACATTTTTGGATAATTCATTGATCAGCATATAATCGATAAAGGAAGCTTCATCTGCATAAGCTCTAAATCCAATTTGAGGATCAGCAAAATTGGGTCCTGCTAAGGCAGTTTCCCAAGCGCTAACATAGGATTGGATATATTGTTTCTGCAAGGGATGAATTACCTCAATACTTGGATCATGTAATTGATAATTAATAGCACTGTTTCCTGGTGTAGCAGAAGTAAATGGCGAGGTCCAAGCAATGATTCCGCCACCTGTTGTCTTGTCTACTTTTACAATATATCCACCAGTGATATGATTATCGACCGTATCGATGTATTCCAAAGGGTCAATACCAACTCTTCCAGGATTTATTTTAATGCGTTCCATAAATACATAGACGCCGACATATTCATCATTTAAAATGAGCTCACATAATTTGGTCCGAGGCGCGTAGTTTCGCGTTTCGTTCCCAAGTTTAAAAGTAAGTACATTTCTAATCAATGATTTATCTGTGTAGGGAGCATAAAGGATCCAATCGTTATCACTCGGCCAATCAAAAATACTTGCATTGTAATTGACAGAGTCAGGCCCGCGCGTTTCTAGTCCATAGGATTTTGCTGGAAACATGGAGGAAGATGACCCCCTTGTTTCAATTGCAATTTGACCATAAAACCCATTGTAAGGATTATTGATATTATTTAATTGTCCTGGACCATTGTCTATGATGCCCATATAACCATCAATTTTAGGTGCGTCTGGAATGGCAATATTGTTGGTGCTAATAACTACAATCGGAAGGGTAGAGGTAATAAATTCAAACGGAGCAACAAACCATGTTGGTGTGACGCCGTAGTCATTTGTAGTATTATTTATTCCTAAGGTTAAAAATGGTCTTGCGCTTAAATCGCTTCCATTGGCCGTTAGGTTGTGTACTTCTACACTAAGGACATTAGCTCCTTGAACTAGGAAACTTACAAATTGAGCAGGATTAAAAATAAATTCATCAGGTAAGCCATTTTGGTATAATTGCGCTTCGTGAGATGCACTCGCAAATAAATTA
>CANLAQ010000070.1 GCA_947488235.1 Flavobacteriales bacterium
CAGATGCAGTAGCGATAAAATTCAAGGATACGGAACTAACCTATAGAGAGCTTAATGAGAAGTCAAACCAACTGGCACATTATTTAATCACGAACTACAACATCCAGCCAGATGATTTGGTAGGAATAGAATTGGAGCGCAGTGAGTGGATGGTTATAGGGATTTTGGGGATTATTAAATCGGGCGGTGCTTATGTGCCGATTGACCCGGAGTATCCGGAGCAAAGGAAATCGTTTATAATAGAAAATAGTGGTTGCAAACTTGTGTTAAACAATGCTGTCATTAACTTATTTAAAAACGAGAAATATCAAAGTCGAACTGATGTGAAAGTGCAGAATACAGGAATGTTGAGTTGCATTTATACTTCGGGATCAACTGGTTTGCCTAAAGGTGTTATGATTAGTCATCAAAATTTGATTAATCGGATGTATTGGATGTGGTCGAAGTACCCTTTTCAAAGAGAAGAAGTTACTGCAGTAAAAACCACCATAGGATTTGTAGACCACTTATGGGAACTTTTCGGGTCACTTTTAGCAGGAGTTAAAATCGTAGTAATTTCACAAGAGGATGTACAGGCAATAGACCGGTTTGCTAGCATTGTAGCTGATGAGAAAATAACCAGGATCGTTTTGGTACCTTCTCTGTTAAAATTCATTTTAACACAAGATGATGTTAAATTTCTATTTTCAGGTGTTAAAATTTGGACAGCAAGTGGAGAGGTATTGCCGGTAGACTTGGTTGCAATGTTTTATAAGTCATTCGGCAGGGCGAGATTACTGAATATATACGGCTCCACTGAAATTACTGCCGATGTAACTTGTTTTGATACAAGCACAATGATTGTGGAGGAAGAAAATACCATTCCGGAATTATTCAATGCCATAAATGTTGAGGATAAGTACGCTAAAAGTTTAATGGAAGATATTCTCTCGAATCCAATTCATAACAGAAACTTTGATGCCTCCCTGATTGATCAAGCCGACGACACAAATGAAGAGTATTTAACACAATATCTCGATCAATTAGATAATGTCGTTAAAAAGAATACTATAAATGTAAACTCAAAGCATTTCATCGGTCATATGACCGGTCCAATTCCTCCTTTCTTATACCATGTTCATCAGAAAATGGTTCAAATGAATCAAAATCAAGTGAAATTAGAGACCAGTGGAATTGGCACTTCTTTGGAGCAAAAAGTGGTAGCCTTTTTTCATAATGCAGTCTTTAAAGAGTCAAAGGAATTCTATTTGAAATATGAGACCAGTAAAGAAACATCCCTTGGTCTCGTTACAAGTGGAGGAACGTTATCCAACATTACGGCCCTTCAGTTAGCACTGTCAAAAGCATTGAATGAGCTATTATTTGTTGATGGTAAAACACTTCAGGAAATAGGGTTGCCACAAGCATTGCAAGCAGCGGGTTTTGAAGGGGCTGTTATACTGGCATCTTCATTGCATCATTACAGTATACAGAAGGCGGCAAAGTTAATAGGCTTAGGCACAAATGCTGTGATTCCGTTTTTATCCTCTGATATTGATAATCTGAAAAAAATAATTTCAGATGTTAAACGAGAAAAGAAGTTAATCATTGCTTTGGTAGGCATAGCAGGAACGACTGAATCTGGAGAAGTAGATAATCTAGAAATACTGGGTGATTTGTGCAAACAATATTCGATACACTATCATGTTGATGCTGCTTTTGGCGGTGCTTTTGTTCTTTCAAGTTATCGAGATAAACTGAGGGGAGTTAGTAAAGCAGATAGTTTTACAATTTGTGGACATAAACAACTATATACACCTATTGGTTGCAGTTTGGTTTTGTTTAAATCACCTGATTTAGTAAGATTTTCTGAACATAACGCCCGATATCAGGCAAGAAAGGGGAGTTCTGATTTAGGTAAATTCACGAATGAAGGCACCCGTCCGTTTACGGCTCTAACCTTGGATGCAGTCAGAAAGCTCCATCTAAAGGGAGCCTACAAGGAAGTGCTAGACAACCTGCTGGATAAAGCAAATTGGATGTATCGATTTTTAAGACAATTTGAATTTATTGAATTGTATGCGCCTCCAACTTTGAACATTATTCTCTACCGATTTATACCAGAAAAATTAAACTCTAAATTTCAAGAAGGAAGATTGAGTGAAGAGGATCAATTAGCAATAAATCTCATCAATGATCAATTACAGCAGGATCAATTTAGGGAAGGAAAGTTCTTTGTTTCTCAAACGAGATTAAATCTATTTGGCCAGCATGAGAAAGTTTGGCTGCGTGTTGTATTGATGAATCCGTTCACTTCAAAAAAGGATTTACAGAGTATTGTGTTTGATCAGGTCGAAAGACTTAATTATAGGCAAAAGCCAGAGTTTGCCACTTATAGCATTTCAGTACCTATTGGAAGGGCAATTGATAATAACAAAGTTTTGATTTTAGATAGTCGAAGAGCGTTACAACCATATGGAGCAATTGGTGAAATCTGCATTGTTGGAAAAGCAGTAACAAGGGGTTATCTGAATGGGCAAGATGCCGGAATTGGGTTCGTCAGTAGTCCATATGATGAATCGAATAGTATGTTTTGCACGGGTGATATGGGGCGATTTTTAAGTGATGGTAACATAGTTTATGAAGGTCGAAGAGATCAGCAAATAAAAATATTGGGCAATAGAATAAATATCTCCGAGATTCGGAAAGTGGCGCTAGAAGTTCAAGGTATTCGAGATGTATTTGTGAAAAATCATCAAGATCAACTAATATTATTCGCTGAAGGAAATGAGCGTTTGCGCGAAACTTTGTTGAAAAATTTAAAATTAGAACTTCCGAAATTCATGCTGCCTTCAAGGGTGCTGTTTCTAGATCATTTTAACTTGAATGCCAATGGCAAGTTAGATAAACGCAAAATGATTGAATGGATGAACCAGCAGCAAACTTCTGTTGATGATGTATTCAATGGTACTTGGGTAGACGGTCAGCTTCAGAAGATTTGGTCAAAAGTATTGCAAAAGGAAGAAAAAGAAATTCCATTAAACAAAGACTTCTTTGAGTTGGGTGGGGATAGCTTAAAGCTGATGTCTTTAACGGCGCAGATTAATAAAGCATTTGATAAACAATTTCGATTCCGCGATTTATTGGGGTCTTCAACTATTCAGGAAATTAGAGAGTTGATGAATAATGGTAATTCATCCGATGTAGAGGTCTTTTATAGATTGAATACACCCGTCCCTAAAAGGCCTCCACTTTTGCTATTGCCACCATCCAACGGAGAAGGTTTGGTCTATAAAAAGTTGGCTAAATTAGTAGATCAGCAGGTGGAAATATGGACAGTTGATTATCGAAAAGGGGATGGAACTAATAAGGTAGATATTCAAAGTTATGCGAAAGAGTTAGTTATGATTTGGAAACAAGAACAGGGAAATCGGAAATTGATAATTGGTGGATATTCACTTGGATTTAGGGTTGCATATCATATGTCCTTTAAAATGGAACACCAAGTTGAAAAAATCATTAATATAGATGGTATGTTATATAGAAATGAAGAAGAAGAGGAGCTAATCAATCAAACCATCATAGCTACTGAAAAATCAGAATCAATAAACGGAGATCATCAAATACGAGTAAATAAAAATCAGGAAGATGTACATACAGCTAAATGGTTTGCCAATGATTATTTTGTTAATACTGTAATGGTGGAGATTGAACATTTTATAGGTAAAGAAAGTCCAGTGATGAAATATGTGCCTGGATTTGTATCTCAAAATAACAGCGTGTTTTATATTCAAGGGAATCACGAAAATATTTTGGAAATAGATGCTAATTTAGAAACAATTTTAACAAAAATAATTAGACATGGTAAGAAATGACTTCAATGACATAATTGAGTTTTTTGCTCAAAATGAAAGACCAGAAATTCCACGAGACAAGGATGTTTTGGAGGAGGGTTTAATCAACCAATTTAAGGACTTTAAATATCGTTTTGTAGATGATGGAAGTAGAATTGAAATTTCTCAAGAATTAAATTCGGACTTGCTAAGAAGTTTGTTTAATAATGAGTTGAGTGCAATTCATATTAAAAAATTTGTAAGTGAAGAAGTTTGTAATAAACTTGGGGGAAATTTAAAGGATAATTTTACTAGTGCAAAATGGGAAGATACAGATATGTTCCAAGGCTATGGGTTTCCAGTTAACAGGATGTTCGGACCCACTGTTGATGACAGTATAAATTATTTCAAGCAAGTCATTCCCACAATTAGGAAAATAAGAAATATTTGTGATGGTGTTTCTCCTGTGGATAAGCTTAGACTTGAATTAGATGAATTGTGGAGTAATGGATGTAGGATTGGTGCTATTAATCCATTCAATCGAAAAATGTTTGTTGGATTGACTAGATTAATGACTCCTCAAGGCCTGGTGGGCAAAGCAACTCGAGTAAATGGATTAATTCATATAGATACATCTTTACATACTGAAAACGCAGTAGAGGGATTGTTTAGTTCAAATATTTATTTGGATTCGCCAAAAGAAGGTGGTGAGCTTTGTATTTGGAATGTTACAAAATCGGAGGTTTTTTCTGCCGAATTCGACTACTTAAACAAATTACTAGATTCTGCATTTTCAAAAAAGTATAGGGAAGAAATTCAAGAAATTTTACAAAATATCCTACCTGAGCCTATCTTAATAAAACCTGAAAAAGGAGATTTGGTCATTTTAAATTCAGGTAGACCACATGCAGTAAGAGGTTTTGAAGAAGGTGTTAGAATTTCAATGCAAACATTTATATCTTATGGCGCCGATACTACGTTGCAGTTGTTTTCTTAAAAGAAGGGTAATTCAAAAAATGATTCCAAGTGATATTTCCATTTATTGCATAAAATGTAAGTGCGTATTTTTAAACCTTGCTGAAACATGACAGAAATTAAAATAGGAACCCAAATATGGATGTCTGAAAACCTTAATGTCGATTGTTTTAGTAATGGTGATCCAATTCCTGAGGCAAAAACAAAGGAAGTTTGGATCGAATCAGGTAAGAGAAAAGAGCCTGTTTGGTGCCTATATAAAAACACGGAATTTCTCGGGAAGCTCTACAATTGGTATGCAATATCAGATGCAAGAGGCTTAGCGCCAGATGGCTGGTTATTGCCAACACGTAATGATTGGGAAACATTATTTGAATATATTGGAGGCACCAAATTAGCGGGAAAAAAGTTAAAAAATAATTCCAGTTCATGGGAAGAGTTTGGCGGTGATGATGATTTCAATTTTTCAGTTTTTCCAGCTGGTTTTAGAAGCTGTGACTTTCCAATAAAGGATTCGGAAGGTTATACACCTTATGGTTGGTGGGTTCATTATT
Organism: Flavobacteriales bacterium; assembly: GCA_947488235.1. Taxonomy (GTDB): domain Bacteria; phylum Bacteroidota; class Bacteroidia; order Flavobacteriales_D; family Crocinitomicaceae; genus UBA952. The sequence continues at coordinate 5,342 of CANLAQ010000070.1, forward strand.
GGGTCAATAAACCTTTAGATTATGTAGAGGACAATTATGATGAATTTTATTCAATATTATTTGATGGCTGCACTGATTCTGTAAGAGTGCATGTTTCAGATAAAAAAAATGGCATGTTCGTTAGATGCTTAAAAAAGCTATAATTAATAGAAAAATAAACATGAAACAATTTATTTACATCAGACACGGGCAAAGACCTGGGACACAAAATGATCAAGCCATTAAAGATGCTTGGGAATCATCAGAACGCTTTAAGGTTAATCACTTTGACGAACCTTTAACAGAATTAGGCTTGCAAGAGTCATATGAAACAGGAAAAAATCTGATAAATCACATTCAAGATCCAAATACATTTGCCTATTTGTATTCGTCTCCATATACACGTTGTATTCAAACGGCGATTCAAATTGCAAAGGGTTTTAAGGAAGTATCTGGTAAAGAATTAAAAATAAGAGTAGAGTATGGGTTAGCAGAAAATATAAATTATGGTAAAGAATATTTACCTAAAATTGATAATGGAGAAATTACAGAATACATCTATCATGATTTTTTCTTTAAAGACAGAGATGGAAACATTAAGTATAATCCATTTGATGATTATTTGAGTTATGAAAGTCATAAAAAAAACTTTGTCAATCACTTAGATCTAAGCCATGAGCCATTATTTGGAATAGATGATATAAATAAATGCAATATAAAAAAAGAGTTCATGATGCAGATTCAAACGGCCAAGCGAATTGTAGAAGCGCCTGAAAGTGGAATAGTGGTTTCGCACGGATGGATGCAGTCTTTTTATTCGCAATACGTTTTATTAAACAGAACCCACATGAGCCCAGTAGAAGTAGATGCTTTGTTACAAGGCTCCACTGAATTGAACTTTGTAGTAATCTACAACCAAAACCTAGATGGCATCTGGGAAAGAAGTTTGAAACCGCAACGGATAATTTAAACGGAATAGACAATGAACAGGACATTTAAAATTGTGACTGATCCACAAACTGGTCAACAAGTTTATGAAAGCAAAGAGCATAGACTTCAGGTCTATTTTAAAGATTTAGAAAATATAATGTATTGGAAAGAAGCTTATTTTGCTTGCAGAGAATTAGGCGAAAATTGGCGATTACCGAGTGTTGAGGAATTTGATATAATGTATAGAGAATTATTTTTAAATAATATGGGTGATTTTAATGGG
>CANLAQ010000071.1 GCA_947488235.1 Flavobacteriales bacterium
ATTCAGCTCTAACATGGGGGCTATCCTCTGTTGCTTTAGTTGGACTTGTTTCTTTCAGTAATCCTGTTTGGGGACAAGAATCAAATGTAAATTTAGTTAAAAATGGGAGTTTTGAAACCCCTTCAAAAGAAGGTAAACTTCCAAAAAAATTAGGTGGTATCAATTATTGTGCATCTTGGAATTCTCCAACCGGAGTTAAAGCTGATTTTTACTCCTCGGATGTAAAGGATGTTGAAACGGGAATATCAGTTCCTCAAAGCAAATATGGTAAAGAAGAACCTACTTATGGTAAAAATTATGCGGGTATTCATATTTTTCTTACTGCTAAAAAACAGCAAGAACGGTCTTATTTAACTGGTGAATTGGAAACAAAATTATCCAAGAAGAAGTTGTACTGCGTAGAATACTATGTTTCGTTAGCGGAAGGTTCTAAATATGCAACAAACAATATTGGGGCTAAATTTGATAAAAAAGTAGAATTTAAACCTGATAAGATACCTTTCCCAGGTGTGGCAGATATTTTACATCCAGATAATGAATCAAAAATTTTCAATTCGGCAAATGGATGGCATAAAATCTGTGGGACTTACGAAGCAAAGGGTGGAGAACAATTTATCACAATTGGTAATTTTGCTGCGAATAACAAGACAAAAAATGAACCGTTTAAAAAATCAAAAAACGCGAAAGCTACCGCTTTACAATCGGCTTATTATTTTATTGATAACGTAAGTGTTCGAGAGTATTATCCAACATTTGAATCTTATTTGTTAGCTAAAAGTAAAGTAGATTTAATAAAAAATGAAGATGATTTGACAGAAGATCAGATTAATGAAAAAAAAGATTTTGAAAAGGAATATTTAGCAATAGAACCATGTAAATGTGGAGGAAAAGACATGGATAAGGGGTATTCAAACTTGACGTACCAAAAAGATTTTATCATTGAAGAAAAAATGACTCCAAAAGAAAAAATTGAAACTTATGCTGTTTTCTTTGCTGCAGGAAAAAGTGAGCTTACAACAGAGGCTACTAACACAATTGATGAAGTTGCTAGAATCTTGAAAGCTAATTCAGGGTTAACATTAACAGTTGTTGGTCATGCTGACACCATGGAAACTAATTTAAGTGAAATCACTCCAGCGTTCAAGGAAATTGATAAAAAACGTGCCACAGCGGTTGCTGACCAACTTAAAAAATTAGGTGTAACCAAAGCTATCGCAATTGAATTCAAAGGAATCAAAGAAGAAAGTGATTCTGCTTCAGGTGATGAAGAGGAAAAAGAAATAGATTGGGCTAAAAACAGAAGAGTTCAGTTTATTATAAAGTAATTAATAACCAAGTCATATTAAGCCGCTTAACCAGCGGCTTTTTTTATTCTATGAAAACACTTATCATACTAATAATGCTCTTCCCCGCTCTTTGTAATGCTCAGGCGTTTGGGGAAATTGTATATACCACAAGAAAATGTCATGCACGTGGAATAACTGCTGATAAATCATATATTTATGTATCAACTAATGATGGAAGTGTTTTTAAAATCAATCCAAAAACAAAAAAATCAGTAGAATTAGTTAACCTTAATAATTCCGGAGGTGAATTAAGAGACATTGAATTGGTGCAAAATCAAATTTTTTGCATGCAAAGTGGAGATTCTGGACTTGTTGTTAATTTAAGTACCAATAAACGCCATGACTTTCATTCTGTATTTCTCGATGGAATGGATTTCTATGGAAACAGTGGTTTTCTAATGGGTGACCCAATAAATGATACATTCTCCCTCTTTTTCACAATAAATAACGGAAAAATATGGAATCCTTGCGAAGGTAAAATTCTCGCTAAAAAAGGAGAGGCCGGATTTGCTGCTAGCGGGTCAACTGTGCATTGTTTGAATGATTCCACTTTTATGTTTGTTTCTGGAGGCTTGAAATCACGTTTTTTTATTTCCACTAATTTTGGTTCAACTTGGAACAATTATACCATTCCTTTTCCTGAATCCGAAAGCGCTGGACCTTTTTCAATTGTTCCTTTTGGAAAAGAGCGTTTTATTGCCGTAGGTGGCGATTATAAACTTCCTAATGATAGCTTATCGACTTGTTTTGTTTCAACTAACGCAGGAAAGTCGTGGGTAGAGCCCATTAAACGTCCTTTGGGATATCGCTCCTGCATAATTGCATACAAAAACATGCTATTTACCTGCGGTACAAATGGAATGGATTATTCGTTAGACGGTGGAATGAGATGGACAAACATAAACAACCAAAATTATTTGTCCTTGACTGTTTTTAAAGATAAGCTGGTTGCTTCAACCTCGACCCATTCCATTCATCTATTTGATTTAAAGAAATTCAAGCATTAAAAAAGGGAGAATCTAAATCCCCCCTCTTTTTCATCAATCAACATCGTTAATGCTAATATCCAGGATTTTGCTGAAGATTAGGATTTAATACTTTATCTGCTGTTGGTATTGGATATAAATCAAAATGCGCGTCAGTGGCAATACCAGTTACATCACCACCTTTAAATGACCATAAATAACTTCCTCCGGTGAATTGACCAAAACGAATTAAATCTGTTCTTCTTGTTGCTTCCCAGCTTAACTCGCGTGCACGCTCATCCAAAATATCCTGTGCACTTATGCTAGAAAGATTGAAATTAGAATTTCCATAAGCTCTTTCTCGAATAAGGTTCATATACTGTAATGCTGTTCCTTGATCATTCAATCTAAATGCTGACTCTGCCAACATCAAATAAACATCTCCCAAACGGAACATTGGAAAATCAATATCCACATGAGCTGAAATTGCATTATTGGATCCATTTAAACCTGCTTTAGTTTTGTTTTTAAACTTTGGAAATGCATATCCATTGGAGAAAGTAGATAAGGATGTTATTTGTAAGTTCTGTCCAGGAGTATAAAACATATACCTAGTATCTAAGGTTGAATCAGCAAATTTACTTACAAACTGAGGCGTAACGCGCAACCCACCCCATTTACCATTTACACCATAATTGGAAGCAACCATGCTACCACCTAGTGCTCCACACACAAGATACGTTGTTCCTCCCCATGTTTGAGCATATAAACCGTCATATACCACTGGGAAAATTATTTCAGGAGATGTGTGATTATCTGCTAAGAACATATCTTGATAGACATCATCCAATTGGTATGTTCCAGAATTAATTACTTTTTCGCAATACGTTTTACACGATGCATAACGCGGAGTACCGGTGTACACTTCAGCATTCAAATACATTTTTGCCATTAATGTTTGAGCAGCGGCTTTAGATGCTCTTCCATAAGGTGCTGCAGAAGGATCTAGCAATAGATCTTCTAAATCAATTATTTCATTTTCAATGTATGTAAATAAACCTGTTCGATTAATCTGTTCAGGTAAAAATGCTCCCACACGATCATTTTCATCTACAAACGGAACATTTCCAAACAAATCCATTGCATGATAATAGCTCAATGCACGTAAAAAACGCGCTTCATTTCGGTAGGTTCTAATTTCAGCTTTTACTGCTTCACTGAATCCTCTTTCAGCCAATTTCTCTTCACGAGATTGCCAAATAAATTCATTACATAATGTAATTTGATAATAAATACGGTAATACATTCCTTTTACCCAACCATCATCTGCATTCCATTGCGTTTTATTCAAGGTAGGAATACCTGGATCGGACCAGCCACAAACAGCTTCATCGGTTGGTAATTCTTGTAAATTCCACAATACGCGAATGTAAGCTGAAAATCCTTCATCAATTCCTGAAATATCTCCTTGACCAGCCGGACCTTGCAAACCTGTCATAGAAAGGCCTGAATACAACTTTGCTAATACATTTATGTAATTGGCCGGATCTTTATAAACCGTTTCAGCATTTAACCCATATTTCGGGGTTTGATTCAATTGTTTATTACATGACGGCAAGAAAAGAATTGCTGTTAAACTTAAAAAAGCAATCGATAATATTATTTTTTTCATAGTAAAAATATTAAAAGTCAAATGTTAAATTCAAAGAATACATGCGAGGTCTAGGATAAATATTGTTATCAATACCCCCGCCCACTTCAGGATCCAATCCAGTATAATTTGTTAAAACAAATACATTCTGAATTACAAATGTGGCATTCAACCCCACTTTTTCTTTCAGGTATTTCAATTTACCAAAATTGTATCCAATGTTAAAATAGTCCATTCGAAGGAAATCAGCTCGTTCCATGTAATGATCGCTCATTAATTGATTTGCTGAAACTTTTTGTACTTCATCTTCATAATACAAGGAAGAAATATTACTTATGAAACCTTGCGTTCCATTGATTGATTGAAAAGTACCCGAATTTGAATGAATATTATTGTAGATGTATCCGCCAATTTCACTTCTCATGGAAAATCCAGCTGACCATTGTTTATAGACAAAATTTAAAGCCAAACCAGCAAACCAATTCGGTGCCACTTTGTCATATATATATCTATCTTTTACATTAATAATTCCATCGTCATTTCTATCTACAAAAGCTTCAAGATCACTCCATTTATCCAATGCGTTAATTAATCCATCACCGTTAAAATCTGGATTATCTGGATCCTTGAATGAACCGGATTCAATCATTTGTCCATTGGCATCATAACGTTGTTCGTAGACTAAAAATGAATAAGTTGCGTTCCCCACTCTATGTACCTGAACAGTATTTCCAATTCCTCCTGAAATACCACCAACTAATAACCCAACCGATGCTGGATCTTCAATAAGTGATAATTTAACTACTCTATTGATGTTATGAGAAGCATTTGCGGTTAAATCCAAACGCATATTCTTTTTAGCGATTAAACCAGCGTTGATACTCATTTCAATTCCTTGATTGAGCATGCTTCCAACATTGGTTAATATCTCATTGGTGAAATTGGTTCCAGCCGGAACATTCACAGTTGCCAATAAATCAGACGTTTCTTTACGGTAAAAATCAAAAGCTCCTGAAATTCGATCTTTTTTAATACCAAAATCAATACCTACATTATACGATTTCGTTTGCTCCCATTTCAAGTTAGCATCAAACCCACCCGGTCTAAGTGCCGTGTAATATTGCCCTCCAAATGCATATTGAGCCGTTGTTGCTCCTTCGAAATAATTAGAAATATATGCATAATCACCTATTCCATCTTGTTGACCTGTTATACCAAATCCACCTCGAACTTTTAACATATTCAACCAAGTTACTTTCTCCATCCATTTTTCACCAGTAACAATCCAAGCGGCTGAAATAGAAGGAAACAATCCCCAACGTGCCTCTGGACTAAATCGAGAGGATCCATCACGACGAAGGGAAGCATTTAAGACATATTTATCATTAAACGTATATATTCCTCTCGCATAAAAAGACAATAAGGCATTCTTGGTATAGAATGGATTTGCAACAGCAGGATTAGTTATCGAATCTTGTGCTTCATTGTAAGTGGGTAAGTTTGGACTAGACGAATACCAATCTTGGTATGAATAACCGGCTGTTAAGTCAATTAAATGAATTGATTTTTTTTCACCATTATTGAAATTTGCGTACGCTTCAATTAATTTATTTCCTTTTGTCGAGCGATATCGACTGTAAACACCTTTGGAGAAGAAATCGGAAGCAGAAGTTGCTGGAACTTTCACCTCGCCTGTTCCTTCAGCTTGATCTGTACCGACGTTAACAACAGCTTTTACCATTGGAAAGAAATGCAGTTTGTACGTAACTTTTGCATTGGCAATATAGCGTTGAACTTCACTTCTATCATCACGTTGCATAATTAATCCAAGTGGATTGCGAGCCGATAAGGTATTGGGATTATCACTATTATCAATCCACTCAAAATAACCTCCGTATAAGGAAGTGTCAGAGTACACTGGTTGAGTTGGATCAAAATATGCTGCTCCTAATGCTCCACGACTTGCAAAAAATGAATTTGTTTGAACAAATTTTTGATTAGCTTCAATCGTAAGGTGATTTTTAAAAAAGGATGGAGAAATATTTAATGAAACCGAAGTTCTTTTAAATTGATCTCTTTTTAACAATCCATTTTCTAACCTATTTCCAAACGATAATCTATAAGGCAAACCCTTAACACCTCCGGTTAA
>CANLAQ010000072.1 GCA_947488235.1 Flavobacteriales bacterium
TGTAATCATCTTTACGATAATTTAAACGACCAATATTCTCCTCTTCTGTAACATTTCTCCAGCGTTGCTTACCACGACTTTCAATCGTAAATTCACTTAAGCCATTTCTTAAAGTTAACAACCAAGTAGATATTGTCGGGTCTGTTTGATAATCATTAAATCTATAATCTAAATATTCATTGAGAAAAATACTAGAAGTCAATGGTTCCGGCGCGGTAGTTGGGTCTTTTCTATCAATTTTTACATAGAGAATACCAATTGGTGCTTGATCTGTATTTGATGGGTCATAACCTTTTCTATTATAATCTAAAGGAGTAACTGCAGTTGTCTTATTACCAAACAAAGCCATTTCAATATAAGCAGATGCTTTTATCGTATTTCCTTTATTGTATAAGAATATCGCAGTATCTAGTAAAGCATTGATATCATCTAGCACAGCAAATTGAATACTATCACTCAAAGTATATTGGCTACTGTTAGACAAGTAAGAATTACTTGGACTGTTAAATTGATATTTACGCTGGCTTTGAACAGAGTTTATTTTTGTTTGACTGGTAGTAGTATTTACCAAACCTGCTAATTCATTTTTAGTTTTTACTACCTTAATTTGATTGGCCTTGTCTTCTATTAATTTACCATTTGTCAATTTTATTCCAAAATCACCAATCTGACTATATTTTACGGTAATCATTGAATCGGTTAATTTACCTCTAAACAATACACCACCAGTTAAAGTCCAATTAATACCACCTTTTAATTTGAAGAAGTCATTAACATCATATTGTATAGTGTCATTTTGTACTATACCTGTTGAACTAGTTGTAAAGTCTATTTCTTTTGTATTTGAAATCGAATTATTTACTTGTTGTTGTGTGTAATTACTTTGGAATTTTTTCCCTAAATCCAATTCCTTATTAGTCATCGCTAAATACTTCACACGAGCAAATTCATTTACGAATTCTTTCATCCCATAAACATCATAAATATTCTCAGATGCTTTCACTTGTTTGTCATGCAAACCATCTGGCACCAATAATTTTGTTTGATAAACATTTCCTCTAAAAGGCATGAATTCATCCATTACTTCACTAGAAAGTGGACGGTAAGTATCCATCACCCACTCTGAAACATTTCCTGCCATATGGTATAAACCATAATCATTTGGCCAGAAGTCATCTACGCGAGCAGTTACATCAGCACCATCATTTAAGGCACCCGCAATACCCATTAAGTCACCATGACCTCTTGTGAAATTAGCTTGAATAGATCCTTGGAATTGCTCTTCATCTTTTCTTACATAATGACCATCCCATGGATAAATTCTTCTTTCGCTAACATTTTCTGAGTTCGGATCTAGATTACCCAACAAGCCTAAGGCAGCAAATTCCCATTCTGCTTCCGTTGGGAGTCTGTATTTAGGTAACAATATTCCATCTTCCATTCGAACCTGACGCTTTCCAAGAGAAAAATTTTCAGGATTCGACTGTTCATTATTAGCATATGCAGGATCGTAATTGTCTAAAAAATATGGATCTCTTGGATCTCCAAGTTTCTTATCTTTAGTTGTTTTACTGCTAAATGTATAGCCGCCTTTAGTTTCTATGGTATACTGCCCCGCGAGGTAAGAATCTGTGTTAAACATATTTTCAGGAGTATTCTCTGAATCAGCTTTCTTTTTAGTTGGGTTACCTTTGTCATCAAGGGTCTTTCCGACTACGCCATTATCATCTTGAAAATGCCAATCAAGAATCCCTTCTCTTACTAAAATAAACTCGTTTACACGGTCAGTTCTCCATTTACAGAAATCATTGGCTTGTAACCAAGAAATACCTACTACTGGGTAATCTCTATAAGCAGGATGACGGAAATAATAGTCAACATACTTTTCCTTGTAAGAAAGTGGAGATCTCCACACCAAAGTATCTGGTAAAGATTTTTTGAAAATATGAGGATATGATTTGTTATATACACGCTTCATCCAGTATACATATTCTAACCAATGGAAATTGGTTACCTCAGTTCTGTCCATATAGAAAGAAGATACTGTAACTTTTGCAGCTCTTGCATTCCAATCATACATAACATCTTGTTCTGTACGACCCATAGTAAAGGCACCACCTTCAATCATTACCAATCCAGGACCAGTCTCTTGCTCTTCAAAATCGAATTTTTCAAATCCTCCATTGTCAGGACTGTTATATTCCCAACCAGTAGAAGTAGAAGCGTCTTTAGCACAACTCCCTAAGATTGCCATTGAGAAGGCAAGCATTCCGATTTTAGTTATTTGCGATAGTTTCATATTCAATCTATATTAAACAAAAATAAAATTCAATTAATTGTATTCGTTACACTTTTAAAAAGAAGGACAAGATATTTTTCTAAAATCTCTCGACTTTCTTTTACATTTAATTCCAATTTGCATGGAGATCTCATGCGAGCCTCCAGTCATACCTGTACCTAATTTAGAAACGGTTAGATCATAACTGTATCCAAAACTAAACTTGTCTGTTTTTACACCGGCAATAAATACGAAAGCATCCTTGTTGCGGTACCAAACACCTAAATTTAAATTACTGAAATTTACAAAAGCTCCCAAATTTAATTCTTGGAAACCATTTTGATATTGATAAATGATAGCAGGCTTTAATGTAGTTCCATCAGAATAACGACCTCTTCTACCTAGTGGAACGGTAGCTCCTGCATGCACAGTAGCCCTGAATGGTAATTTTGAAGTGCCAAGAATCATGGATTCATCAGGTTGATTTAAATGATGAACGGCTGCTCCTGCATAAAATCTTTTTGTGAAGATCACAGCTCCAGTTGAGATATCAAAAAAACCTCTTTTTCCTCCTCTTGGAATATCACCCGTTTGATAAATGAATCCTCTTCTTGGATCAATCATGTCACCAAAGGTAAGTTTGTTCCAATCTAAAACCTTTTGATAATAAGCAGCTCTAGCCCCAAACATAAAGGAAGTCTTTCTGTTAAGTTTCACATGATAAGAGTAAATTCCCCCAACCATAGTCGTTGAAATGGTACCCTCTGCTTGTTGATCGTATGAAGCAATAACACCTAATCCACCATTAATATCTTTTACATAATTGTCATAAGATGCGGAGTAAGTAACATAATTTCCTGTCAATTGCGGCCATTCATTGCGGTAATTCATTGTAACCCTACCGCAACCTGTAGAACCAGCCAAGGCAGGATTCAAGTATACAGGGTTGGCGTAAAACTGAGTAAAAGTAGGGTCTTGGCCAAAAGTATAACTCATTGACAAACAAAGCATTACACTGAAAACAAGTTGCTTTCTAGTGAAAAGTTGTGACATGAAGTTTATATTTTTTAGCACGGTACTCATTACGAGGTAAATTAGTGTTGGTTACAAATATCGTAAAATAATTCAAATAAATAAAATTGATTGTCGTTTTTTGAATCGCTTTACTGCTTAATTTTGTTCTCATTATGATATTTAAGTTACTTTTTTCTTTTAGTCTTTTAATTTCCCCCTTGATTTCATTCTCGCAGTCTTCTGTTGTTGAGCTGAATTGGACTAGTTTACTCGAGGGCACTTGGAACAATCAAACCTATCAGGCGCCTACCATTAATGGTATCCCACTGGACATAGCCTCACCCAATTATTATTATGCTCAAAAAGTAAAATCTAAGGGAAATGCTACCTTGAAAAATGTAGCTTATGTTCCAGCATCTTTAGAAGAAATTAATTTTCTTGCTCAATTTGATATAAATATTCCAACAAGCCTAAAATACGATTTAAAAATTGCCCAAGCGGCTCAAGAAAATTTCATCAGTTTCTCCTGTTTTCCATTTGTGAATCAAGAGGGTGTAATTCAAAAATTAATTTCTTTTTCTGTCGATTATATCCCTCAAAATCAGCAGCTTAATTATGAAAAGGATTTTGTAAGCAATTCAGTTTTAAAAGAAGGATCTGGCTTTTGGTATAAAATTGCTGTTCCTAAAGACGGGGTCTACAAAATTGATAAAGCATTTTTAACTTCCATAGGAATTGAAGTCAGTACTTTAAACCCTAATCATTTGCATATTTTTGGTAATGGTGAAGGCATGTTGCCTGAAGAAAATTGGATCAATAGAACAGATGATTTAGCACAAAATGCCATTACCATTGTAGGCGGAGCAGATGGCGTCTTTAATGATCAAGATTATGTTTTGTTTTATGGATCAGGCCCTCATAGATGGTATGCAAATGGCACAGTCGAGTTTGATCAGAAGCGAAATACTTACAGTGATAAATCGTATTACTTCATTAATGTAAATCCAAATACGCTTCCTTTATACATTCAAAATTCTGTTGATGATGGCCTCCCTGCATCAACCGTAATTTCAGAATATAATTATCGAGATGTTTATGAAGTAGACACCAAATCATTAGTAGGTGGTGGGCAAAGATGGTATGGTGATTTATTTGATGTAGAATTGGAAAAGTCTTTTTCATTTTATATTCCAAATTTAATTCCAAACCAAGCGATTGTTTTTAAAACAGCGATTGCAACCAACGCCTTAAGTTCGGCAGGGACATCTCAAAAATATTACTGCAACGGCACACTCCTTACCAATGCGGCACTTCCATTGATCTCATATGATTATGTTCGTTCTAACAAAACGCATATTTATTCAAATCCTAGTTCGTCTTCTCTTGATTTTAAAATTAGTATTACTAGGGACAGTCCAACTACGCTAACTTACTTAGATCGAATTTTAGTAAATACAAAAAGAAGTTTAACTTTTTTAGGAACTCAATTTGGCTTTAGAAATATATCCACCATTGACTCAACCATTAAAGCTGAATATCAGATTAGCGCCTTTCCAACAGCTGGTTTTGTATGGGATGTTACCAATAATAAAGTTCCTGTTAAGCTTACAGGAAGTAATGTTTCAGGGGTGTTTAGTTTTACAAAAAATTTATTTCTTTCTGAATTCATCGCCTCAAATGGTTCCGTTTTTTATACACCAGAAAAAATAGGTGCTGTTGCTTATCAAAATTTGCACAGTCTTCCGCAAGCAGATTATTTGATTGTCGCTCATCCTAATTTTATACAGCAAGCTGAAAGATTGGCAAATTTACACCGTGATGAAGGATTGATAGTTCATGTGGTTACACCTGACCAAATTTACAATGAGTTCAGCAGTGGATCACCTGATGCGGTGGGCATTAGAATGTTTATGAAAATGTTTTATGATCGCGCGGTTTTATCATCTGATCCTTTATTGTTCCCTAAATATCTTTTATTGTTTGGTGATGGTACTTATGATCCAAAAGATAGAATTGAAGGTAATAACAATTTTATTCTTACCTATCAAGTAGAAAGTAGTGAGAATCATATCAATGCAATGGTAACTGATGATTTCTTTGGAATGTTAAACGATAATGAAGCTATAAATCCAACCGATATGGTTGATATTGGAATTGGACGCTTGGTGGTGAGTGATAATACGCAAGCAAAGCAACAGGTAGATAAAATTGAACATTATCTTAAAAATGGTTCCAATTTGTTTGCTTCAAACACCTCTAATTGTTGTTTGGACTCTACAACAAATGGCACTTTTGGTGATTGGCGCTTAAAATTTATTCAAATCGCTGATGATGAAGAAGGAGGTTATTTTATGAATACAGATACAGAACCTCAATATGATTTGGTGAAATTAAATCATCGCGAAATGAATTGTGACAAGCTTTATTTGGATGCTTATCCTCAACAAACTTCTGCAGGTGGACAGCGATACCCTGAAGTTTATAATGCCATTACAGATCGGGTAGAAAGAGGTGCTTTGATTGTTAATTATGTGGGTCATGGTGGAGAGGTCGGATTGGCAGAAGAACGCGTAGTGACGATTCCTCAAATTCAGTCATGGGGAAATATAAATGCTTTACATTTATTCGTGTCTGCCACATGTGAATTTACCAAATACGATGATCCTGAAAGAGTTTCAGCAGGCGAATGGTTGTCATTGAATCCAC
>CANLAQ010000073.1 GCA_947488235.1 Flavobacteriales bacterium
ATGGCCATGCCTCTTTTTTCTTGCATAGACAAAGGTAACAAATGAAGAGATAAATGGTTTTTTTATGTAATTGATAAATCGATGTGAAGGGAATTTTAAGCTTTAGTCAAATTATTAGCACCGGCTATTTAAACTTCAATCTTTAATCGAACATTTGTACAAAACAAAATTTATGTTCGAAAAGTATTTCCTCAAATTCATTATTATCGGTTCTTTGATAATGACTAATGTAATATGGTCACAGCAAAATCTATTAACTGGTGTGGTTTTAGACGCAGAGAGTAAAGCACCATTAGTAGGCGCCTCTGTTCAAATTATTGAAACAAATTACCAAACAAATACCAATCAATCTGGAGAATTTTTATTGTATTCTAACGCTAAGCAGATAACAATCAAAACAAGCTACATTGGCTTCGAAGCACAAACTTTAAAAATTACGCTTGGTGACAATCAAAAACCTCTAATTATTGCATTAGAGACACCCATTCAGGAACTTAAAGGTGTGACTGTAACAGGGTTGCTACAAGGGCAAGCTAAAGCACTCAATCAACAAAAGAACTCAGATAATATCGTAAATATTGTAGCTGCCGATCAAATTGGAAGATTTCCTGACCCAAATGCAGCCGAAGCTCTTCAGCGTGTTTCAGGCGTCAATATTGCAAGAGATCAAGGAGAAGGGCGTTATGTTTTTGTGAGAGGTCTTGCCCCTCAATTTACGAACGTGTCGGTAAATGGTGAACAAATACCTTCACCTGAAGCAGATGTTCGATTTGTTGCACTCGACGCCATTCCTGCTGATCAACTTGCAAGCATGGAAGTGTATAAGACGCTTACTCCTGATCTAGACGGTGATGCCGTAGGAGGCAGTATCAATCTTGTAACTAGAGTTGCTGAGTCTTCTCAAACTAATCTGTCGGGCTCCATAGTTGGTGGATACAATGCTTTAATGAACAAGCCAAACCTTCAAGGTTCTTTGCAATTTGACAAACGATTTTTGAATGACAAACTTGGCATTTTATTAAACGCGTCTTATTACCACAATGATTTAGGTTCAGATAACCTTGAAAATAACATACTCGATAATGAATTTGAGCTACGCGACTACGAATTAACAAGAACGCGCCGCGGTTTGAGTGCCACTTTCGATTATAGATTCAATGACAAGCACTCGATTTATTTAAAAGGCTTGTCAACTGAATTCACGGATCGTGAATGGAGAAGACGTTATGTCTTCCTGCCTGAAGATGGCGAAATCGAAAGATTGACAAAAGATCGTTTTGAAGCACAAAGTGTAAATACAATAAATCTTGGAGGTAAAAACAATTTTAAAAAATTTAGCATTGACTATGACTTACAATATTCATTGGGTTATCAAGATACTCCTTATGACCACGAAGCAGTATTTATTGGCGCTTTTGATTATTCAATAGATAATTCAGACTACAACTTACCGGTGATCAGTAATACAGATTATTTGGATAACTCCGCTTATGAATTTGATGAACTCGAAATGGGCTCCACCTATACTAAAGACCAAAATATCGCTGCTCGAATTAATTTATCCGTTCCATTTCATACAGGAAAATACCAGGGTACAATTAAAACTGGAGCTAAAATCCGAATGAAAAGTAAAGATTTAGTGATTGAAAACAACAAATTTGAAGCTTTGGCAGACCTACCAACGCTCAATGAATTCGAAGGAGGTCTCTGGGATCAGTCATTTTTTGGTAACGCTTATCAAATGGGGAACCCCCTCAACTTAAATTCTTTGGTATCATTCTACAATAGTAATCCGGAACAATTCGAACTCAATATTGAAGATAAACTGATCGATGAGGCTGTTGAAGCGTTTGATGCTAAGGAAGCCGTTTATGCAGGTTACCTTATGGCACGCGAGCAATTTGGAAAGATGACCGTAATCACCGGCGTTCGCTACGAACATACAACGGGTGTGTACAACTCGAGAGATGTTGTCATTGCGCCAAATGGAGACCTACAAGAAATCAGACCAGTAGCTGGGGAGGTCTCTTATGGTTTCTTGTTGCCTTCTCTCAACTTAAAATATGCATTAAATGCCAATTCAAATTTAAGGGCAGCGGTATCTACTAGTTACTCAAGGCCCAATTTCAGTCAAATTGTGCCCTCACAAGAAGCCAACTTGGAAGACAACGAAGCAAGTGTTGGTAACCCTAATTTAAAACCTGTAAAATCTATTAATTACGATCTCTTAGGAGAACACTATTTTGGAAATGTCGGCGTCATTAGTGGAGGTCTTTTCTATAAATCTCTAACTGATTTTATCTACACAAGATCTATTTTTAATAGCCAGTATCCACTAAATACACCAAACCCAATTGCGACTGGCATTTTGGTAAGACAAGCACAAAATGGCGACAATGCTCAATTGTTTGGAATGGAATTAAATTTCCAACGCAAGTTGGATTTTCTACCAGGATTCTTGAAAGCGACCAGCTTGAACTTCAACTACACATATACCAAATCTCAAGCCATACTACAATCTAGATTAGCTGATGAAGACAACCCAGATTTACAAGAAACCATAACCCTACCAGGAAGCACAACCCATATGGGTAATATTGCACTTGCATACGATAAACAGAAGTTTTCAATGAGAATTGCAGTGAATTACAATGGTGAATATTTAGATGAAGTTGGAGACATCGCAGAAAATGACTTATATGTAAAAGCAAGACTACAATTAGACTTAACTGCTTCATATACAATTAATAAGCACTTTCGTGTTTTTGTCGAGGGTTTAAATCTTACCAATCAACCTTATGAAACCTTTATGGGTGACCAAACGCGAGTTACACAGCGTGAATTCTACAGCTGGTGGTCTAGAGCAGGTATCAAATTCAAATTTTAAAAGCTTATTTATGAAATCGCAACTATATTTAGTATTACTTATTGCTATCACCTCAGCCTGTTCCAAAAAGGATAAGGATATTACACTGCCCATCGATATTAATCAAAGACCGCTGCAACTCATTTTAGATGAGTCTGAAAGTGGTGTATTAGAAGATGAAGACAAGATAGAACTCGCTTTTACATTTGTAGATCAATATGATACAACCGGTAACTCTTTAGAAGGACAGCAATATGGGCATCCATCTAATTTAAGAGTTACTGCGCAATTGACAGATGAAATTGGTTTCTCTAATTATGCCAGTTTAATTACTGGTGTGGGCGCATTTTATGAAATTGACGATTGTACTACGAGTGATGATTTAAACATTGATTTGAATCCAACGATAGATTTTACCAATCAAACCATCTCTTTTGATATTCCTGCCGGACAAACTGAAGTTATTTTTGTTTTAGAGATAGACCCCGCTGTATTTGAAAATGATGTAATTGATAATGACCGTGGTTTTAGTGTTTCTATCAATAACCTTGAAGGAAATGGTGCGGGAACAACTGTAAAATATGTCAAGGATCAAACTTGGGAGGTTAAAATACTAGATGACGAAGCCATTTATGGCAAATGGACCTATGACCAGAATGATCCGTCTTTAGCTAATTTTTTAACCTTGTTTGGAAATTTCAATGAAGATCTTTCTGGCTTAACGGCTTCCGATATCGATGAAATTGAATTTGAAGTGGAGTTGGATGAGGTTAAGGTTAAAATTGTTTTGGTCGAAACAGAAATCATTACAGAATGTGGCACAAGTGAGGAGTTAAATAAGGAAATAGAAATTGAATTTGAGCTTGATGAACTTACAGATGCTTTAATCGGTGAAATGCTATTGATTACCGAGATCGAAGAGCCGAGCGGTAAAATAGAGGAATACGAAGTTTCAGCAATATTTAATATAAATGCATCTAACCTGTCAATTACTTTTACTTTTGAAAATGATGGTAATGTAATTGAATA
Source organism: Flavobacteriales bacterium (assembly GCA_947488235.1). Taxonomy (GTDB): domain Bacteria; phylum Bacteroidota; class Bacteroidia; order Flavobacteriales_D; family Crocinitomicaceae; genus UBA952. The sequence continues at coordinate 3,896 of CANLAQ010000073.1, forward strand.
CGTATTTGATCTAACAAAATAATGAAAATTACATTTTGGTGTTTTACATGTATTCTGATTCTTATTGGTTGTGAGGAAAATACAACTAAAACTGATCAGCAAATAAATACAATTAAACCGAAATACATAACGGAAGCAACAAAGCACGACACCGATGACCCGGCAATTTGGATTCATCCTACAAATCCTGCGCTTAGTCTTATTTTAGGTACAGATAAGGATGAAGACGGAGCTTTGTATGTATATAACCTTGAAGGGAAAATTATTCAAAACAAAGTTGTTGGAGGTTTAAAACGTCCAAATAATGTCGATGTAGCTTATGGCCTACAAACGCCTTTTGGAATCTTCGATATCGCTATTGTAAGTGAGCGGCTAACTGGTAAAATAAGAATATTCTCTTTGCCTGATCTAAAAGAAATCGATGGAGGTGGAATTGCTGTTTATATCGGAGAAAATGAAAAGGATTATAGAGATTTAATGGGTATAGCTGCATACCATGATAAGCAAACCAACAAAATTTATGTGATACCTGGACGAAAATATGGCCCCACAGATGGAACTTATCTTTGGCAATATGAACTATATGGAGATCAAGAAAGTAAAACTGTAAAAGCTAGGTTAGTTAGGAAATTTGGTCAATTTAGTGGTCAAAAAGAAATTGAAGCAATTGCTGTTGACAATGAACTAGGATTTATTTATTACAGTGACGAAACATTTGGAATAAGAAAATACCACGCAAATCCGTCTAAAGGAAATGAAGAATTGGCACTTTTTGGTACGAAAGATTTCACAGAAGACAACGAGGGTATCAGTATCTATAATAAAGATGAAAAAACTGGATACATTCTTATTTCTGACCAACAACGAAACACATTCAATGTATATCCAAGAGAAGGCGCAGTAAATAATGCGCACAAACATAAACTCATATGCCGAGTTCCTCTACAAACAGTAGGTAGTGATGGTAATGATGTTACTCCATTACGCTTAAATCATCATTTTAAAACTGGTCTTTTTGTCGCGATGAGCGAACCTAAGGTATTTCACTTCTATGAGTGGAATGATCTAGAAAGAATCATCAAGAAAAAATAACTTATAAAAAACCCTCTGTAACGTGTGTTACACCAAAATATAGATTTTGTCTATTGCTTTGCAGTATTAATAATTTAAATCTATATCAATGGAAACACAAACAGCCCAAATGCTTCGTATAGGCGATATCGCTCCTGACTTTGAAGCAGTCACTACAAAAGGTAAAATCAAATTTTCTGATTTTGCTCCAGGAAAATGGACTATCTTATTCTCTCACCCAGCAGACTTTACACCCGTTTGTACCACTGAAATGACTGGTTTTGCCCTGAACAAAGATACTTTTGATGCCCTGAACACCGAATTACTTGGTTTAAGTATCGACAGTATTCATTCTCACTTAGCTTGGGTCAATAATGTCAGAGAAAAAACCAATGTTTATTTTGACTTTCCGATTATTGCTGATATCGACATGAAGGTCAGTAAATTATACGGTATGCTGCAGCCTAACGAAAGTGAAACTGCAGCTGTTCGCGCAGTATTCTTCATTGATCCAAGTAAAAAAGTGCGTCTCATCATGTACTATCCATTGAACGTTGGGCGCAATATGGACGAGATAATCAGAGTGCTCGAAGCACTTCAAGTTTCAGATGAATACAAGGTAGCCATACCGCTCAACTGGAGAAAAGGGGACAAAGTAATCGTTCCGCCGCCTAAAACACTCGATGAAATGAACGAGCGAATGGCTGATCAAACCATTGATCGTATCGATTTTTACTTAGCTACCAAAACACTTTGATCTTAGCTACTTATACTGTTGAAGGCGCCTTTTGGGCGCCTTTTTGTTTTTTAGTA
>CANLAQ010000074.1 GCA_947488235.1 Flavobacteriales bacterium
GGAAAAGTTACGGTGATTGTCACTGGATCGGTGACGTTGAAAGTCGAAGGGGAAATTGTCACCTGAGCAAAAAGTCCAGTTGACATAAGCCCAACGATAAAACATAATAAAATTTTCTTTTTCATAGCTAATTTTTAAAAAAAGGGCTGTTTTAAATCAGCCCTTTACGATTAGTTTCTTTGAACTAGTTTGGGTTAATTGTTAGTGTGTAAATGTATTTTCTTGGATTATTTACATCCAAAACTATGTCGTATTTCTGCGTATCTGGAACATCAGTTGCTACTCCAGCTACAGTAACATCAGCACCATTCGCCACGCAATTATCTGGTGTTCCGCCCAACACAACCACAGGTGACACCGCTACATTGCCATTCAGAAGCTTAAACCTGAACTTCTTCCCTTTTAATAGGTCAAAAGTTAATTTAAATTTTTTGTCTACGGCATCATAAGTCATGGGAGTATTAACAAAACTGAGTTGTCCAGTAGCTGTTCCAAAGATACCAATTGTGGTGAATTTTGAGATCGAATAAGTACCCGCTATTAGGTTGGCTTTTACTAAATAAAATCCTGCTGTTGTCACTTCATACCCATTACTTCCGTCTAGAAGCAATGAACCTGTATTTGTACCGTTTAGTCCATAAACCATAGGAGATGAAAATTCATTACAGCCATTTGGTCTGTATAACTTGTATGTTCCTGATTCCAAGTACAAAAAACCTTCATAGTCTGTTAAAGTTTTATAATCAGTCGATGCTATTTTAGGACTATCTCCAGATACTGATGAACTTGTTGAAAAAGCTAATAAAGGTTGTATGGTTGGGTAAGGAGTAACTGTCAAAGTAACTGGATTGGAATATTGTATAATCGCATTATCAGATGTTCCAACTTTCGCTTTAATTCTTACATCAACACTTATTTCTTGACCGCAGATATAGCTTGGCAACTTATTTGCGAGCTGATTGATTTCACCTACTTTCAGGGTGTAAGTCCTTAGATCTCCACTGACATTACTCCCATTATTAGCCGCATACTCGGCTGAATAAGAACCCATTGCAGAAACTTGGACTGTATAAGTAGAAACAGTAGGTAAACTTGTAATATTTTTGTCCCATTCCAAAACACATACAACATTATTATCATCCGATTGATTTAACACCAAAGGCGAATTTAATGTAGTTGCTCTTAATTGAAACTCAGAGGATGTTACCACAAGTCCATCTTCCTTAGTACAAGATGTAAACACTACTATTATTGAAGCAACAATTACTTTCTTAAAAATATTTTTCATAGTTTAAATGTTAAATTATCAGTAACCTGTATTTTGTGTCAAATTACCATTGGCGATTAATTCTTTATTTGGAATTGGATATACAAGATTAGAGGAGGATAATGAAACTCCTGATTGAGAACCACCCTTCCATTGCCAGTTATACCCGTCCAAATATTTTCCAAATCGGATTAAATCTTGTCTCCTATGTCCCTCCCAATAAAGTTCTTTTGCTCTTTCATCCAGAACAAAATCGACAGTTAAATCGCTGGTATTTATAGGTAAAACGCCTCCTCTAGCTCGCAATGTATTAATATAACCAACTGCGATTCCAATATCACCAAAACCTTTAGCTGCTAATTCAGCATACATTAAGTATGCATCTGCCATTCTAAATAGCGGAAAATCAGTGTCCGGAAACGTAGCATTCTGCGCTAAAGCGGAGTCTGATCTAATGTTAGAAAACTTAATTAATTTTTTGCCTTGATCAAAATTTCTTGTATCAGTAATCGACGCTGGATCGGAATTATCAACAATATTGACTCTAGCATCTGAACCAACCAAGTTAATAAACTCTTGACGTGTTCTAAAACCCTGCCATCCTGAATCTACACCTAATGTTGCAGCGACAGCATTATTACTGCTTCCGTGTATGAGAAAAGTAGTTCCTCCATAACTAGCTGTTTTTAACCCGTCATGGGAGATAGGAAAAATAATTTCGTTCTGTGCGCCATTAGTATTATTATCCGCTTTAAACAAATTGGCATATGGAATTGATGCAATTACGTATCCAGAACTAATAACTTGATTTATTGCGGCCAATGCGTCGGCACTTCTGTCAATATCCACATAAATTTTAGCATTTAACAACAACTTTGCTTTCAACATCCAAGCACCCGCTTGGTCAACTCGAGAATATTCATTTGATCTCGGAGTTGCTAGATCTCCATTTATTGCATCTAATTCTGACAGCAAATAATCAAAAACGAACGATCTACTTTTCATAATAGGCGGTGTTCCTAATAAATCTGCATCAGTCGCAAAAGGTATTTTGCCAAAAATATCCATGCCATGATAGTACGACAAAGCTCTTAAGAATCGAACTTCCGCTCTAAACATTTTAATTTGAGTTCTTAAGTCATCTGTCACACCTCTATCCGATAATTTTGAATCGGTTGTTTCTCTTAAAAATTCGTTGCACAATCCTATTTGAAAAAAGATTCTTGCAAAAAAAGCTTCTGTATAAATATTGTCTGCATTCCATGTGTTAGTATTTAAATCGGGGATGGTTGGATCCCCCCAAGCAATTATTGCCTCATCGGTAGGCAATTCTTGCAATTGCCAATACCCTCTTAAGTATTGCGAAAAACCCTCGTCGACAGTTCCCGGACCGCTACCCAAATCAGAACTTCCAGCCACATTAGATTGACCGGTAAGCGCCAATCCTCCGTATATTTTTGCTAGAAATTGCTTATAAGAATTCGGATTCTGAAAAAAAATTTCGCTGGTAAAATCATCGTCATCTTGCGGAACAATATCTAAATCTTTAGTACAAGAACCCAATAAAAATAGGACAGAAAATAAAGAAACCCAATTTAATTTTTTGAATATTGTAATATTTTTCATTTTAATAATAATTTAAAAATTAGCATTAATTCCTAACATAAAAATTCTTGCACGAGGAAATATTGTGTTGTCAATACCATTGTTGAACACCTCTGGATCTATTCCGTTGTATTTAGTAATAATTAGGACATTTTGTACCCCGGAGTATAGACGCAAAGAAATTTTGTCCGTGTTTAACATTTTTCTAAAATTATATCCAATTGTGACGTTATCTAATTTAAGAAAACTTGCATCTTTTACATAATAATCAGATTCTTTTGAAGCGCTATTGGCAAATAAGGTGTTGCTATAGTCGGTAGTGGTATTGCTAATTGTTCCAGTAAAAGTATTATCGATGGAGTTTAATGTAGCTCTATCAGCTGAAACTTGATCATACACATAATTTCCAATACTCGCTCTCCAAGCCATTGAAATATCCCAGTTTTTGTATAAAGTTGAATTTGTCATAAATCCCATTGTCACATCGGCTTGAGGTTTTTTGTAATTGTATTTATCATTACTGTCAATTCTACCATTGTTATCTCGATCTACATATGCACCCTCTATTGGTCTACCGTTATCATCATAGATCTGTTGGTAAACCCAAAATGCATTTGGTGCTAAACCAACCTTATAAATTTGTGTAAACACTTGTAATCCAATTCCACCTGTGGTTTGATTGTCGACAAAAACGTCTGTCAACTCAAGCTTATTAAAAGTTAGATTGTAGTTGAAACTCAAATCAAAATTATCGCTTTTTATTGCCTCAACGTTAAGCCCTAAGTCAATTCCTTTAGATTCTAATTCTCCAATGTTTCTTGGGCCATAAATACCTAGATTTTGTAACGCTCCCTGCACTGTATATGCAAATAAATCGGTGGTTTTAGAAAAATAACCGTCAATATTAGCTTTTAATCTATTATTGAAAAATCCAAAATCGAAGCCTAAATTATATTTAGCGCTTCGTTCCCATTTCAAATTCTCATTATACCCCTCCGGTTTTGCCACGAGGTAAAATTCATTTCCGAACTGATAATAGGCATTGTTTGAAACAGAATATCTCTTAAACCAAGCAATTTGATCAGAAATTGCTTGTTGACCCGTCTCTCCATAACTTAATCTAAGTTTTAGATCCGAAAATATCTTAGAATCATTTAAGAAACTTTCCTCTTTTATTTTCCATGCAAATGCAAATCCCATAAAATTGTCCCATTTATTTATTGGCGAAACTTTACTTGACCCGTCTCGTCTGAAGTTTACAGTTAATAAGTACTTATCATTGAATCCTAAATTCAAACGACCAAAATAGGCTTGCAAATTATTGCCAGGATCAGTATAAATATCTCTGTTTACTATTTCATTGAGAGTAGGAAAGGCGTACAAATTAATATTTCCAGAATTGAAGTTTTGAAAATCAAATTGTTGCCACTCGTAACCGCCTAATATATCAACATTCAGTTTACCGATTTTTCTAGTATAGTTAAGTTGCGCATTTAAGTTATTATTTCTATTGTCAAACCATGACTCCGAATAATTTCCAACTTGACCATCTGCCAATGTATTGCCTATTCCGGTCCCTAACGTTGTATTAAACCCTGATCTTGATAAAGGATTAGTTCTATTAAAACTAGTACCTTCTTGTTTATCAGTCCCAACATTTAAGATTACTTTTAATTCAGGTAGAAAGTGAAATTTATATTCTAAATTAAAATTGCCAAAAAATCTACTATTATTACTAATATTTTTGCGCTCTAACAGCAGCGCCAAAGGATTTGAATTCCCTCGAGGAATACCATTTGAGTCGGTCGCTTCAGTATATCCAGCAAAAATAGAATTTGGATCATAAACAGATTGCGTTGGATCAAAAGAAATTGCACTACCAATAGCTCCCTCGTCTGCATTTCTTCTGAAAGTATAAGCATATGTTCCAGTCACATTTAGTTTCAAATGATTATCAAAAAAGCTAGGATTGATTGAAAATGACCCCGTCGTTCGCTTAAATTCGGAAGTCAATAAAATACCATTATTATCCGTATTACCAATCGTAAGCCTAGAAGGTACTTTTCCAAACAAATTACCTAAGATCGAAACGTTTACATCTGAAGTAACAGAATTTTCAAAAACCTCATTTTGCCAATCTGTTTCAGAATTTCCTAGTAACGGAACTCTATCTGGGGCTTGATCAGAAATTACTGTTCTAAATTCATCCGCAGAATACACATCAATTTTTTTAGCAAGCGTATTAAAAGCTGTAAATGTATTTACAGACACTTCTAGCCCTTTTTTCGATCCTCTTTTAGTTGTAATCAAAATCACTCCGTTTGAACCACGGTTCCCATATATCGCAGTGGAAGAAGCATCCTTTAGAATTGAGAAAGATTCTATATCGTTAGGATTAACAGACGAAAGCCCTCCGTCAATCGGCAATCCATCAATAACAATCAAAGGGTCATTATTTGCAAGAAGCGATGAACCTCCTCGAATTCTAATGGTTGCTCCATTTCCCGGCGTACCTGACGATGTTACAACAACTCCCGAAGCTCTTCCGTTCAGCAACCCATCCACACTTGTGATTGCGCCTTTATTAAAATCTTTAGAAGTGATTAGCTCCACTGAACCCGTAGCATCTTTTTTCTTCACACTACCATAACCAACCTGAATTACAACTTCCTGTAACTGACTGGACTCCTCCAAAAGACTCACTGACAAATCAGTCTGTGAATCGTACGTTACGGTAGCGTTCACATACCCTACATAGGAAAAAACAATCTTGTCGCCTTTTTTAACTTTGTTTAATTTGAACTTTCCGTCAAAATCGGTCTGCGTCCCATTGGCAGCACCTTGAATTACTACATTTACTCCAGGTAATGGCTGCTTAGAAACTTTATCAACAA
>CANLAQ010000075.1 GCA_947488235.1 Flavobacteriales bacterium
CCGATGCCGTTAGAAACACTAGACCAAATGATATACGCACCTACAATAGTTTGATTTGCAGCAAGGTTTAATGTGGCAGAGGAACTCGTTAACATAGCGCAAGGCAATGCATTCAAATTTGGATTGTCAAAAGTATTGTGTGATTTTCCTATTATCGTGTAATCAAACGGCCCGTTAAATTGCTGATATAAGGTATGGGGTACGTTCGTCTGTGAATTGCACAAAAAACTACACAGGCAAAACAATACCAAAATCGGATAGTAAAATCTTCTAAAGCAACACATTATACGTAGAGCAAACAAATGAATTGATAAAAAGTTCAAGAGAATTTAAAGGTAATTAGAACAAGTAAATACAATAATGCACCACTATTAATTAACATAGTGGTGCATTATAAATGTATTAAATTACTTGATTATCATTCTCTTTGAAACGATTTCTTGTCCATTTAGATTTAAACTGTAAATAAACATGCCTTTGCCAATTTCAGAAGCAAGAATTTCAACTTCTCCAGAATTTCCAATTAATTGGTAATCTTTTATGAATCCACCATTCAAATTAAAGATTGAAAGTGTCGCAGTTTCTACCCCTGGAGCCAATTGAAAACGGATAGAAGTTCTCTCAGAAAATGGATTTGGAATATTTTGTTCGATTGAATAACCATTAACCAAAGGTGAATTTTGAAGAACTTGACTTCGTACAGCATCATTCGCTTTGTATTCGTCAAGATCTTGACGCACTTGAGTAAGTTCTGTATTTAATTCTTGAACAGCTGCAGTCAAAACGGAAATTAAACCGACATAATTTAAAGCTTTAAAAGAAACTTCAGTTTTAACTCCGCCATTTTCATCAAAAATAGGTTGATTCATATCTTTTGTTAATTCGGGAAACACTTCAGCAATTTCTTGTGAAATGAAACCATGCTGTAGTGTTTGAGGTAGGTTCATACCTTTAACATCATTATATTTATACGAAACAGGATTTAAAAGGAGTATTTTTTCCAATGCAGAATTTTCCTTTGTAATGCTATTTTTAAGCTTGGCATCTGATGGACCATATGTTCCCATTATGAAGACATCACCATTAAAGTAACCTGACCACAGATTCGGCCCAGTTGCCATTAGATCCCCATATACTGCTGCTCCAAATGCTGTATTGTTTGTGGTAGTACCATATACACCAATCGAACTTGTTGCGCCTTCTGCTTTCCCTGAAATTGCTGTAGAGGATTCGCCACCAATTACACTTGATTGAATTCCATTGGCACTGTTTGTAGCATGAGGGAGGCTTAATGAAATACCTACAGGATTTGAACTAGTAACGGTTGCTTCTGGGAAAATAATTAATCCAGGTTGCTCTTTAAATATAATACCAACTTTTGGATTTAAACTTCCGAACGATGATGGAATTCTAGCAAAATAGGTATTACCATCTGGAGTCATCGATGAAACAATAGAACTAATCCCATTCGTAAAATTATTGGCAACTCTAAATTCTAAATTACCTGCTGTGGAACCCCCGCTATGTATCCATTCTATTCTGGGATTACTTGGAGATGCAGAGGTATAACCAGTAACTAAAGCTCTACCATCATATTGAAACCGTTGTCCATAAAATGATTGGGTATTTTGATTTATTTGACCAATACTGAACCAACGATCTGTTAGGCCTGTGGTGTACGCTGAGGCATTTTGTAATTGACCAACATATCCTGGTTGGAAACGAAAAATTTCTTGAGGAAAAAGTACTCCTGGTAGTACAGATCCTAGCGAAAGATTCTGCCCATAGGCAAAACCACAGCCTAAAAAGCTGAGAATTAATAATTGTTTTTTCATGTTTTAAAAATTTTGTTTGCTCTACTTTGTGTTAAGGAGTGTTCGAGTCAATTTTTTCTCCTGGAAACCAAAGTGTATTATAGAGTGCCCTGTTTTCTATTAACCTAAAGTTGGTCGGACTTGCATCTTTTTGTCACAATTGTATTTCCATATGAAATGTCTAGAAATGCACTATTAAATTAGATTGCAAGAATTTATTAATATGAAATCCAATTAGTTAGGTTGTTTTTCACGACTTTTCACGCGGTCAAATTAGATGAAAAAACAAAGCGTTTCTAAACTGCTATTTTGAGTGGTGACTGGAAAAATATTATTTCGACTGTCTGAATACTCGACTGGGTAAATGATGTAGAAAAATTGACTCGTGTAAAATCAAATTTAAAAAATAGAACGACCTCGAATTATATTAGAATCGTTTCTAGTTTTTGGCTTGGAGAGGGATTTTTGGGAGGAAGAGTGGATTGTTCGTTCTACATTCGCCTATTTAAATCCATTGAATTTTTATCATCAATTCAAATAAAATAAATGAATTATTACGCAAACCTTAGTGGGAAGTCGAATGTAGAATCCTTTGAAATAGGCAAAGATTATATCGCAATCAAATTCAAAGGAAAACAAAAAATATTTGTCTATAGTTATTTTACTGCTGGTAAATACAATGTAGATAAAGCTAAAGTTCTTGCTAACAACGGTTCAGGATTAAACAGTTATATAAAGTTGAATATGAACAATGATTTTGAGCGATAAATGATATGAAATTACATAGATTAAAAATAGAGGGATTCAGAAGGATAAAACAATCCGAATTTCTTTTTGGAGATGCAACATTTCTAATTGGTCAAAATAATTGTGGAAAGAGTTCTGTTCTTCAAGCAATTGAAACACTTTTAACAGGAAAAAAACAGCTTCAGTCTGCTGATTATTATTCAATTGTTGATGAAGATACAGGTGAAACAAAACCAGAATCTCCAGTAATAATTCTTGAAGCAGAATTTAGAAACTTACCGATTGAATCAATTAACTGGAGAGGCTTCAAAGGACGCATTTTTGAATATGCTCCCATACCAGAGGGAGAAACGGGTTTAGCAATTACCTACAGAAAAACATATGAATTAGGTAAAGATGTTGTAATTGAGCTAAAATCAAAGGTTCGAACTTTGAAACCTCAATTCGTTGCTTGTACAACTCCAAACCAATTTATTGATCAAGGTCTGGATAGGACAATAATAGAAGAACTTTTTGCACATGACAAACTTGAGTCTTCCATTAAAGCGGCTACTGAAAAGGAGAAACTCGAACAGATAAATGAGATTTGGGATATATCTGATGAAGAAACTTGGTTTCAGAATCCAGGTGGAATTCCCGGAAATGTACTTAAAATGCTTCCAAGAATTTTGATGATCCCTGCAGAAAACGCTTTAAATGAAATTGATGGGAAATCTGGGGTGCTTCAAAAAACGTTAAATGAGTTGTTCAAAGATGTGCGTAATGCTTCTCAAAATTATATTGAAGCGCAAAAACATCTTGATCTCCTTCAAAGTGAACTTAATCCCACAGATGAAAAATCTGAATTTGGAAAGTTAATTCAAGAGCTGAATCAAGTATTATCTAGTGTGTTTCCTGAAACTCAATTCCATGCTAAAGCTGATTTGAGTGATCCAGAAAAAGTGATCCAGCCTTCTTTTAGCATCGAAATGTCAAGTAACATTAAAACTGAAGTAAACTATCAAGGATCGGGTATGATACGCTCAGCGGCCTTCGCCATGTTAAGATTTCGTCAAAAATGGTTGTCAACGAGAGAGGATGAACACGATAGATCCTTAATTATTTGTTTTGAGGAACCTGAAACTTTTCTGCACCCCAGCGCTGCCGCTCAAATGCGTGATGCCATTTATGAATTAAGTGGTAATGGTTCCCAAATTGTTGCAACTACACATTCACCATATTTGATTGATTTATCTCGAAAACCTCGTCAAGTACTTAACAGATTAAAGCATGTTGGAAATGAGGTTCAGAATAACCCCCTTAGTGTTACTGATGCATTTGTTGCTCTACTTGAAGAAGATAAAGATTATGTCAAGATGCTCCTAAAAATTGATGATTATATTGCCAGAGTTTTCTTTTCAAATGATGTGATAATAGTTGAAGGAGATACGGAGGATATCTTAATTCGTGAAACATTAATTAAACTTGATCGAGATGTTGGTTTAAAAATAAAATCAAATGTTGAGGTTGTAAAAGCAAGAGGAAAAGCGGCAATCATAGGTTTAGTAAAGTATTTAGTTTCACTTGGGATTAAGCCAATTGTTGTACATGATCGCGACCATGGAACGGCAGGTGCAGAAGTATTTAATGAGCCAATTCGGAAAACGGTCGGATCTAATGGCAGGATTGTATTAATGGAGGAAAATGTTGAAGACGTATTAGGTTATAATGCAAGTTCTGACAAACCTTACAGGGCATATGTCCATACAAAATCTTGGGGGGATACATGGGGCGAAATTCCATTGCCATGGAGAGATAAAATGAAAGAGATTTTTGGAGAATATCTAGAAGAAATTTAGAATGAATAAATCAATGCTATGAGTTGGATTAGCGATTTCGATAAGCTTAAATTAACAAGTAAAGTGATATTTCTTTATTTCGTTTGTATTATCCCATTCTTCTTTATTTCCATTTACCTTTTCAAACCAGAGATGATAAATTTAATCCAAGGAAATCCTCTAATTAATATCCACTTTTACTTTCTATTTGCAACTTGCTTTGCACTAAGCTTTTCTTGGTTTTGGATGGTATATTTAGTATCTGAGTTATCAATGTTTTTCGTAAATAAAATATTTCTCAAAAGTGAAAACATAAAAACAGATCGATATGGGATTGAAGATCTCTTCATTTTGACTTTCATTTATTCAATCGCATACATTATTCTAGCAATTATTCTTAATCATTATATTTTTCATCGAGGTTTTAACTTTTTTGTAATAGGTTGTTCTAGTTTTATTTTATTCCGATTAATTTGGATTTCATTTTTTTACTGGCGTCTAAAGAAAATTATCTAATTTTTGTTAATTTCTCTACCAAAAAAGGTAAATAACTACTTCCGATTTAAACCCCAAATCCCCCAGCAAAACTGAGGGATTCTTACCAGAAAATGGGGGTTGAACTGGTAATATTGGGGTAATATATTGGAAGATCTTAGGAAAATCCGGTAGGAAGTGAGTATTCTACGGTAATTCCGTTGGATTTTTCGATGATTCCGTTGTCTTTCATGAACTTTAAATAGTTGCGCGCCATGCGATCTTTGATATCTAGGGCTTCCATGACTGCGGAAAGTAGTTCTGTATAGCTTAAGTTGGCTTTGGAAGTGAAGATTTCTTTGGCAACTTCGGTGAGTTCGTTGATTTTTCGAGATTCTGATTCTTCTTTGCTTTTATTTCCGAGGTATACATGTCTTCCCTGTTCCTTATTCCAGCCAAATTGAATGAGCGGTACATCGAGGGGTGATCCATCTCGGACTTTCAGCGCCTTGACAACACTGCAATTGCTATTAGTTTCTTTTTCGACAAGAAGAATACCGGCTGCTTTTCTTTGTACCTCGGAACCCAGGTGACCTCTGAGCTTCATGCCTGATGGCGCCATATGCACAACGCAAAGAATACACGTGTTGTATATTGCAGCCATTCTAAACAATTCTTCGATTAGTTTTACGGAGCTCTCTTCGTCATTGACACCATTGAGTAAATCGGCAATACCATCAATAACCACCATGTGAATT
>CANLAQ010000076.1 GCA_947488235.1 Flavobacteriales bacterium
GCTCTATTTTTTATATTCTTTGTAATTTTGATCTTATGTTAACACCCTACAACGATACCTATTTTATGAAACAGGCTTTGCAAGAGGCTAATAATGGAATGTTATTGGGGGAGGTTCCCGTTGGGGCTGTAATTGTTTGTAATAACCAAATTATTGGCAAGGGTCACAATCTAACAGAGATGTTGAATGATGTCACTGCTCATGCTGAAATTCAAGCTATAACAGCAGCTACACAATATTTAGGGGGTAAATATTTGAAAGGATGTACGCTTTATGTCACCTTAGAACCTTGTCCCATGTGTGCAGGAGCATTGTATTGGGCGCAAATCGACAAGGTTGTTTTTGGTGCTAGAGATTCAAAAAGAGGTGCTTGTAAGCAGGAACCTTCCTTATTTCACCCCAGTACCCTAGTGACGAATGGAGTTCTCGAAAGTGACTGTGCTGCACTACTAAAAAGTTTTTTTGCGGAGAAGCGTTAAGCCATATTTAAGTTAAATTTCCATACTAATCCTTATATTTGCACAAATTAAGTTATGGCAGATAACATTATTTCAACGAACAAAGCGCCTAAGCCAGTAGGAATGTATCCTCATGCTAGAAGAGTAGGTAATTTACTTTTTCTTTCAGGTGTTGGTCCACGCAGTGCAGGGTCTGACGCAACAGATTCAGAAGTGCCCGGTTTAAGCTTAGATAAGAATGGTAATTTCTTGGAGTTTGATTTTGAAGCGCAATGTCGAAGTGTATTTTCTAATGTGAAAATTATCCTTGAAGAATCTGGTTCGAGTTGGGAAGAACTTATTGATGTTACTGTTTTTCTTGTGAATATGAAAAGAGATTTTCATGTGTATAACAGGGTTTACGCTGAATTTTTCAAAGATAACATGCCTTGCCGGACCACTGTTGAGATCAATAGTTTACCGACACCGATTGCTATAGAGTTAAAATGTATCGCTTCAATAAAATAAGTTATGATTGGTTTTTTTATTAGATGCCTATTGGCATTAACAAGTTTAATTTTTAATGTATTACTCTTCGTCAATGGGTCATGGGGTTGGGGTATCAGTTTAATATTTGTAACTGCAATCATCATCTTGTCCTTTTTTAGAAATGAACAAATGATTTTGGCTTTAAATCAAATGCGCATTGGAAACAATGAAAAAGCTAAAAAATACATTAATAGAATTACCGCGCCACAATTCATGCCGAGAAGACAACATGCCTATGTATTGTATTTAAAGGCGGTAATGAATGCTCAGGATTTGGGATTTGCAAATAGCGAACTTTTATTAAGAAAAGCACTTGCTTTAGGACTTAGAACGGCAGAAGATAACGCTGTTTCGCGCATGCATTTATCAAGTATATGTGCTCAAACTGGTAGAAAAGCGGAAGCGGTTTCCTTATTAGCGGAAGCTAAAAAATTAGATAAATCAGGTATGATGAAGGATCAAATAAAAATGATGCAACAACAATTGCAAATGGCTCCTTCTAAAAATCAGATGCGTATGGCCCAAATGATGGGTGGACGAAAGAAATCGCCAAAATCGCGTTAAGCAACAATCTTATGACAAAAAATCATCGAATCACAACCTCAGCCTGGGATGATTATGAATTAATTGATGCTGGTGGCGGGAAAAAATTGGAACGATGGGGTAAGATTATCACAATTCGACCAGAAGTAAATGCCTATTTCCGTTCCGGAATGCCTTTTGAGGAATGGGATAAATTGGCACATCTAGAATTTATTTTGAAGAAGGGACAGCAAGGAGTTTGGAAACAATTGAAGAAATCTCCAGTGCCTGAATCTTGGTCTATTAAATATGGAGCTTATTCTTTCGAATTAAAACTATCTAGCTACAAGCATTTGGGTTTGTTTCCAGAGCAGCGCACCAATTGGGACTTTATTAAGAAACATTTGAAAAATGGGGATTCTTTCTTAAATCTATTTGGATATACCGGAGCTTCATCCTGTGTGGCGCGATATATTGGTGCGGATACCATTCATGTGGATGCATCAAAACCTGCATTGACTTCCGCAAGAAGCAATATGGAGTTGAATAGAATAATGAATATTCGATGGGTTTTAGAAGATGCAGCCAAATTCCTAAGTAAAGAAGTACAAAGAGGGCATCATTATAAAGGTATTCAGATGGATCCGCCAGCATGGGGAAATGGTGCTAAAGGAGAAAAATGGAAATTAGAAGACCAATTAGATGACTTGTTAAGCAATGCCGAAAAAGCATTGGCGCCAGATGGCTTCTTAATTATGAATACCTATTCGCCAACAGTTGACTTTGATTCCATTGCACAATTGAGTGAACTTTATTTTCCTGACAGAGAAAAAGAAGTAGCTGAATTGGTAATGATAACGACAACGGGAAAGCACTTATATTTCGGTAATCTACTGCGGGTTAAGCCTAAACTTATTTCTGAAGAAGATACATATTAGCATTATTAATCCAATTTACTGGACCGCCCGCCATGTAGCCAGATTTCCCAAGTTGCTTCTCAAAATTCACTTGGCCATCTTTAACAAATCCAGTCACAAAATGAACCGTTGGATATCCTTGCACTGCAAATTGCTGCGCTAGTAAGGCATTTTGTTTTTGAATTTCCATTGATTGCTTGCTTTTGTCTCTTGGAAAATCTACATCTACAAGAACAACATTATCTTTTGCCCATGCTTCAAACTCAGGAGTTTTAAATACTTCCTTTTGTAATTTTACACACCATCCACACCAATCAGAACCCGTAAAAAATAGAAACATTGGTTTTCCTGTTTTAGACGAAACTTTAGCAGCCTCTTGGATATTAGTATACCATGTCAATTCTTTTTGAGCAAAATTCATCGTTGTGATTGCAACAAATAGTAAGGTAAAAAATAAAGTCTTCATAAAATTGATTTTTGTTAAAGTTAAGAATGATTTATCGAATCTCAAAAACCATGCTAGAAATTTTAATTTTGCTAAAATGTCATATTTAAAAAAAGCTTATCTTTCCTTAAAATTAAAGCTATGAAAAATACTTTTACACTTATCCTTACACTTTTTATTTGTAACATTTTATGTGCTCAAATACCTACCCAAACAATAAGAGGTCGTGTAGTAGATAGTGAAAGTCAATATCCATTGGTTGGTGTTAAACTTGAAATTAAATTAAGTGATGTTTCTAGTGTTAGAGCGCTAACAGATACAGAGGGGAACTTTGAATTTTCAAAAATACCAGTGGGAAAATATCAGGTAGTTGCTCTCTATGCGATGTATGAAAATAAGACCGTAACCGCTGAATTGTCATCTGGGAAAGAGTTAATCTTAACCATTCCACTTACGGAGCGTGTTTCTGGAAAAGAAGAAGTTTCAATTATTGGAAGAAAGAAAGGGGAAGTCTTAAACGATATGGCGATGATTTCTGCTCAACAATTCAGTGTTTCTGAAACCAATAGATATCCTGGTTCTAGAATGGACCCAGCAAGGATGGCTTCCAATTTTGCCGGAGTACAAGGTTCAGATGATTCTAGAAATGATATCGTTATTCGAGGAAATTCACCTCTTGGTGTGGTATGGAAAATGGAAGGTATAGATTTACCGAATCCTTCTCACTTTGCAATTTCAGGAAGTACAGGAGGTCCCGTTTCTATTATCAATAATAAGTTCTTGGGAAATTCAGATTTCTTTATGAGTGCTTTTCCTGCAGAATACGGAAACAGTACTTCAGGGGTTTTTGATTTGAAGGTAAGAAATGGTAATGATAAGCAACATGAGTTTACAGGACAATTTGGATTTTTGGGAACTGAAATGATGGCGGAAGGTCCCTTGAGTAAAAAAAATAATTCAAGTTATTTAATTATGGGGCGTTATTCAACGCTGTCTATTTTTCAAAAATTAGGCGTTCAAATAGGAACGGACGCTGTTCCAGTATATGGTGATGGAGCTTTTAAATTTAATTGGCGCTTAAAAAATGGCGGGAATTTGGCCCTATTTGGTTTAGGCGGAGCAAGTAATATTGCCATTGAAATATCCAAGCAAAAAGAATATACGAAGGAGTTTTATGGTGAAGGGGACCGTGATCAATATTTTGGGACATCCATGGGATTGGTTGGTGTGAATTATAAAAAATCAATTAGTGAAAAAACCTACTTCACAAGTACCATTGCCGTCTCACATGAAGAACAACATGCTAATCATAATTATTTAGTTAGACATTTAGATACTTTAGCCAATGGGAATGTTCAGATTGCTGTTGACACGATGTATAAATTGATGGCCTACACTTTTAGCTTTACAAAATACTCCGGATTCTTCAGTTTAAATCATAAAATTTCTAAACAGCATGTGATTAAGGCAGGTATTAATCTTGATTTAATATCTCAGCATCAGATTGACTCAGGATTGGTAAATATTGCCGTTCCAAATGTATTTCAAAACCGTTGGGACTATAGTGGAGCCTGCGTATTGGTGCAGCCATTTGTACAATGGAAATGGCGTATTTCAGATAAAATGGATTTCACTGCAGGATTACATGCACAATACTTCAGTTTAAGCAATAGTATTAGTGTAGCAGAACCAAGGGTAGGTTGGAAATATAAAATGAATGGCAATCAATCTATTTTTGCAGGTGGTGGAATGCACAGTCAAATTCAACCTTTATATACCTATACTTTTATTAAATACGGTTCGCCAGCCAACCCATATCCGAATAAAAACATGGGCTTTATGCGCAGTGCGCACAGTGGCATAGGTTATGAAAAATTCTTCAATCAAGGATTTAGTGTTAGATCGGAGGCCTATTATCAATATTTATATAATGTTCCAGTTACTGTTGCACCATCTTCTTTTTCAATGATTAATATGGGAAGTGCCTTTTCTCGCGTTTTTGCTGATTCATTGCAGAATACGGGTACAGGATTTAATTATGGCTTAGAACTAACCGTTCAAAAATATTTTGACAAAAGTTTCTTCTTCTTATTCTCTGGTACTTTATACAACTCTCAATACAAAGGAAGTGATGGAATTTTAAGGAACACTTCCTATAATGGTCATTATGTAGCCAATTTATTGGCTGGTAAAGAATTTAAACTTGGCGCAAAAAACACCATTGGAATTGGAATGAAAGTTACCCGTGCAGGAGGAAAAAGATATGGATTGGTGGACTTAGTTAAAACAAATCAAGATTATGATTTAACCTTTCTTGATTCTTCCTTTAATGAATTTAAATTCAAAGACTATTTTAGGTTAGATTTTAAAATTAGCTGGAGAATGAACGCTGATAAAATGACGCATGAAATTGGTTTGGATTTAGTTAATTTACTCAACACAAGAAATATCTTAGGATTGACTTATGCTCCATCTTTAGATCCTGCCGCAGTAAATGCAGTTGGTTATCAGCCCACAGCAGAAAAAACTCAATTAGGGTTTTTACCAATTTTCTATTACAAAGTAGATTTTAAGGGAAGAAGTAAGCAGTAGTTAGACTTTTATTAAAAAGCAGGGCAATCGCAATTTTTCTTTTTAACTGCAAAAATAATTCCTGCATTTATACTGGTATTGAGCATGCCAAAGTTATGCATTGCAATGTTCCTTGGCGCTTGATTTTGG
>CANLAQ010000077.1 GCA_947488235.1 Flavobacteriales bacterium
CTTCCCGTAACGACGGGACAGGCAACTTCGCTGTAGGACAACCAAGATTTTTAACCGTTACTTCAATGTAACAAGGTCCTATAGCTCAGTTGGTTAGAGCAACAGACTCATAATCTGTGGGTCCACAGTTCGAGCCTGTGTGGGACCACGAAACCCTGACGATACTGTCAGGGTTTTTTTATGCCCAAAAACTTTTAGGCGAGAAGTCTATCCCGATCGAGGTACGAGTATCGGGAAGCCTGTGTGGGACCACCCAAATAAGAAGGTAGCTGAAAAGCTGCCTTTTTTTTATGAACTAATTTTTCAGGCGAGAAGTCTATCCCGATCGAGGGAAGAGCATCGGGAAGCCTGTGTGGGACCACGAAACCCTGACGATACTGTCAGGGTTTTTTTATGCCCAAAAACTTTCAGGCGAGAAGTCTATCCCGGTCGAGGAAAGAATATCGGTAAGTGTGTGAAACAGAGTGAGAGTACAGAGCTAGAGCGATATACTTCACTTTGTTTTACTTCATTCTCATTCTTTTTACTGGAATTACATTTTTTTACTCCCATTCTGTAACTTCTTTCAAATCCCTCAACAAATTCGATAATTCGGACCTGTCGCCCACACTAAAAATGTGAGTTCTGAAGTTCTCACATTTTCATTTTGCTAGAAATGATTTTCCTAGAATTAATTTTTAATAATTTAATATTCGAGACCTAAAATCACCAATTTATTAGGTAAATTTGTCAACTAAACTACATTTTGCAGGTTTTAAAAATTAACTAGAAAAAAATGATGAAATTTATTAATACTTGGTATCCTATAATTATTGCTTTTATTTGTATGCTTTATTCTATAGGATTAGGTATTTTTGGAAATACCGAAGGAGCACAATATTCAGCGCATTGGCCTGGGACAATTTTGTTGTTCGCCATCGCAATTAGACAACGCAGAAAAGATTCGAAATAATGAGTATTACAATGTATATAGTAGGGTTTGTTATTTTCGCTGCATATATGGCCCTTACCATTTGGAATATCTACAACTCCAACGAGGATAGTAAAAATCAATAAATATTTTTTTATTGATTCATTGAATCTTTTCACTGAAGCTTGGAATTCAAATATCCATTGAACAATTGGTTCGCTTAACGAAGTTTAAACGCTAAGCAAATTGTTTACGAATATCTAAACCAGTTAGAGTTTTAAAACAAGCATTTTATTGAGAAAGAGATAAAGTCTGAGTAGTTTTTGCAATTATGTGATTTATCTTGAAAAATGAATTGGGCGCTTTCTATAGTCTGTAGAGTCAATGTATACGTCTAATAAAGATGCTATTATACTTCTGTAATTTTATTACAGCTCTAAAAATATGTTTTTATTAAAAGCAAATTATTGAGCTATTCATTTCTTAATCAACCACTTTCTATTTTGTCAAACTAAGTGAGCGTTGGAATTGAGTTTCAACTCAAAACGAATTATTTCAAAATAAAGCCGCGTTTATTCAAAGCGTGCCACTAAGCTGTTTTCCCTATTTCTTTGGTTTTTATAAATGTCCCAAGTGTAATAATTGTGCAAACATTGTTGAATATTATTTGTTCTGACATTATAATTATTATTAAAATCACATGATAGTAGGAATTCCATCTGAAGTTTTAGTCAATGAATCTAGAGTAGCTGCCACCCCACAAACAGTCAAACGATTGGTCAAACAAGGTTTTGAAGTAGTTATCCAAAGTAAAGCTGGAGAAAAAGCAAATTTTTCAGATTTCCAATTTGAAAATGCAGGAGCAAAAATTGTAAATGATGCTATTGATGTTTACACTCATTCAGCCATCGTTTTGAAGGTAAATGAACCATCACTGAAGGAGCTTGAAATGCTGCAAAGCGGAACTGTGCTACTGAGTTTTTTAAGACCTGCGCAAAACCAAGAACTTCTTCAAAAATTAGCAGAGAAGAATATAAGTGCTCTCGCGATGGATGCAATACCTAGAATTTCTAAAGCTCAAAAGGTGGATGTTTTATCCTCTATGGCGAACATCGCAGGATACCGTTCTGTAATTGAAGCAGCATTTTATTTTGGTCGGTTCTTGAATGGTCAAATCACTGCTGCTGGAAAGGTAGAGCCTGCAAAAGTATTAGTGATTGGTGCAGGTGTTGCCGGATTAGCGGCCATTGGCGCAGCAAATTCTTTGGGAGCAATAGTCAGAGCTTTTGATACTCGGAAAGAAGTTGCTGAGCAAATTCAATCAATGGGGGCTCAATTTCTTACTGTTGATATCAATGAAGACGGTGCGACAGATTCCGGTTATTCAAAAGAAATGAGCGAAGAATTTATTGCTGCAGAAATGGCCTTGTTTAAAGCTCAAGCTGCAGAAGTGGATATCATTATTACTACCGCTCAAATTCCTGGTCGAGAGGCGCCAAAATTAATTTTAGCGAGCCATGTTGCTGTCATGAAACCTGGTTCTGTCATCGTAGATTTAGCTGCATCGTCAGGAGGGAACTGCGCTTTAACGAAGGACGGTGAAATTTTTACAACAGAAAATGGTGTCACCATTATTGGAAAATTAAATCAGTTGCCAGCTCAAGCATCTCAACTATATGGCAATAATTTATGTCACATGTTGGAAGATATGGGGAAGGCTGAAAATTGGAATATTAATATGGAGGATGCGATTGTATCTAGAGCAATGGTAACGCATGATGGTACAATTAATTGGCCACCCAAACCCTTGCCAGTTAGTCCAACAAAGCCCCAAGTTCTTAATCCTACTCACGATCAACAAAAAGAGATTATTGAACATAAAAATAAAAAGAATGGATTATCGATGCTCATTAAACTTGGATGTATCGGATTATTATTGCTTAGCTTAGGACAGGTAGCACCGGCTGAATTTATGCAGCATTTCACCGTTTTTGTATTGGCCGTTTTTATCGGATGGCAGGTCATATGGAATGTGGCTCATTCATTACATACACCGTTAATGGCTGTGACAAACGCTATAAGCGGAATTATCGTTGTGGGAGGACTGTTACAAACGAAAGACAGCTTCAGTTTGAGTAGCATTTTAGCTTTTATAGCCATTTTCTTCGCATGCATCAATATTGTTGGAGGATTTTTCGTTACGCATCGAATGTTAAAAATGTTTAAAAAATAAACAATCATGATCTCAGGAATACAAACAGCAGCATATGTCTTTGCAAGCATATTGTTCATTTTAAGTTTGGGAGGCTTATCTTCTATCGAATCATCTAAACGTGGAGTCCTTTATGGAATTTTTGGAATGCTCGTTGCTATCGCAGCTACCGTTTTTGGAAAGGATGTAGAAGGTCATATTTACATTATTCTTGCCATCGTTTCAGCCTCCTTTATTGGGATTTTGCTCGCACAACGCGTAAAAATGGAATCAATGCCTCAATTAGTTGCACTTCTTCACAGTTTTGTTGGTTTGGCAGCTGTTCTTGTGGGTATTGGATCGTTTCTAGATGTCGGAGTTAAGGAAATTACGAATACTGAAAAAACGATTCATCTAACAGAAGTTTTTATTGGTGTTTTTATTGGCGCCATTACTTTCTCAGGATCGATTGTCGCATGGGGAAAGCTTGAAGGTAAAATTTCGAGTAAGTCCTTGATATTTAAGGGCCGTCATTTACTTAATATCTTTTTAGTTCTTGTGTGTATCGTTCTGGGAGTATTTTTTGTGATTTCCGGAAATGATTTTGGATTGAATTACCTGATTGCCATGACGTTTATTGCTGGTGTTATTGGGTATTTTTTAGTCATGGCCATAGGTGGTGCAGATATGCCAGTGGTCGTTTCCATGTTAAATTCCTATTCAGGATGGGCAGCTTCTTCAGCCGGATTTATGCTAGGAAACGACTTGTTAATTATTACCGGGGCTTTAGTTGGTAGTTCAGGTGCCATTCTTTCCATCATTATGTGCAAAGCCATGAATAGGTCATTTGTATCCGTTATTCTTGGTGGTTTTGGGACCGTTTCTAGCACCTCTAAATCTACGTTAATCGAAGGGGAAATCACGGCCTTAGAGCACGAAGAAGTGTCACAATTATTAATTGAAGCTAAAACCATTGTTGTAGTTCCAGGTTATGGAATGGCCGTTGCAAAAGCACAATATCCGATTTATGAAATGGTGAAAGAATTACAGAAACTAGGTAAGACCGTTCGTTTTGCCATTCACCCTGTTGCTGGACGTCTACCAGGACATATGAATGTATTATTAGCTGAAGCAAATGTACCCTATGATATTGTCATGGAAATGGATGAAATAAATGATGACATGTCAAGTACAGATATCGTGATGGTCATTGGTGCAAACGACATCGTTAACCCAGGAGCAGAGGATGATCCTTCGAGTCCCATCTATGGAATGCCAGTGATTAAAGCATGGAAAGCGGAGCAAGTAATCATTATGAAACGATCCATGTCTACCGGCTATGCAGGTGTCGAAAACCCATTGTTTTACAAGTCAAATGCGCAAATGCTTTATGGTGATGCAAAAGAAAGCGTTGAAAAAATATTAGGGTTTATTAGATTAAATCAATAAGTACTTTTTAAGCACTGAATCTTATTGTGCTTATCTAAGTTTAAATTTTATTAGATTTAATGCTAAAAGAACTTGTTTTACAATCTACTAATACTTTACAGATTCTCCCTTTAAAGATTCGATATGTTAGACCTTTCGCCCACTAAATCCTTACGATACTGTCAGGGTTTTTTTATGTCCATTATTTTTTAGCGAGAAGTCTAACCCCTAACCTTTTTCAGCACGTTCATACCTAATTCGAGTACCATACTGAGTACCGAACGTAGTGGCGAGCGATGGATGTTTGGATCTTGACCTTGTCCCATGAGGTGGATTTGATCGGTGTACCAAACAATTTCCAAAGGGAAAGTTCGGTCCAGAAATGGGAATCCGGTCGATAACGGCTTAACCATACTTTTCACATCCTTTCCGGAAAGTAATTCATTGGAGAAATCTGGATTAATCGCCAAGGAACGGGCAATTCCAACCATATCGCACGCGCCGGTGGCTAACGCATCGTTCATGCCTTGTGAGGATCGGAATCCACCAGTGAGCATCAACGGGGACTTCACGATTTTTCGAACTTCTTCGCAATAATCCAAGAAATAGGCTTCACGTGCTTTGGTGGACTCCTTGACATTTGTTCCGGTCATGACCGGTGTTTCGTAGGTTCCACCAGAAATTTCAATCAGGTCCATTCCTAATTCCGACAAATGTATGACAACTGCCATCGAATCTTCCTTGGTGAACCCACCTTTTTGAAAATCCGCAGAATTCAACTTGATGCTGACCGGGAACTCCGGACCAACTTCCAAGCGAATAGCTTGATAGATTTCACTGACAAACCGCATCCGATTTTCGATGCTTCCACCCCATTGGTCCGCACGTTGGTTGTGCGTTGGTGAGAGAAACTGACTCACGAGGTAACCATGTGCACCATGAATTTGAACGCCAGTGAATCCATTTTTCTTACACACCTTCGCCGCATACGCAAAACGCTCGATGATTTCTTTGATTTCCGCATCGCTCAAAGCCCGAGGTGTATTGAACACTCGAT
>CANLAQ010000078.1 GCA_947488235.1 Flavobacteriales bacterium
GGTTTTTCAAACCCATTGAATTTGGTATATGCTAAGATTATCTGAAAGATCAATCGCCAGCATCCAAATTTGGTGGGGATTAAAAATACTTCGAACTTTCTCAGGAATGAGTTAATTATAGGTGCTTCGAAGTAAAGCGCATCTCGACTCCGCTCGATGAGCTTTCAGAAGTGGATTGAGCGGAGTCGAAAGAGACTGACACTTGTGTCGAGTAAGTCGAAATCCACCAACACTTTGCACAAGTGTCAAAGTACAAACAATTCCATTAAATCATTTGCTTGATTTAGCGTAACTTTGTTTTATGAATAAAGAAAATTATTTCATTAAGCATCTGGGTCAAACCTCTCCATTTCCCTTTTTGATTGATATTCAAAGTGCCGAAGGAATTTATATTATTGATAAAAAAGGTAAATCCTACATGGATATGATTGCCGGTGTTGCTGTTAATAATATCGGCCACCGTCATCCTAAAGTTGTAGCTGCTCTAAAAGAGCAAATTGATCACTATATGCATGTTATGGTGTATGGAGAATTTATTCAAGATGCACAAATTAATTTAAGTGCCGCGCTTCAATCGGTTTTACCTCCAACGCTAAATGCTGTATATCCCGTCAATTCAGGAACAGAAGCTATTGAAGCAGCTATAAAATTGGTCAAACGGGCAACGCGTCGTACTGAGATTATTTCGTTTAAAGGTGCTTATCATGGCAGTACAAATGGTGCTTTAAGTATTTCCTCCAATGTTATAAAAAAACAAGCCTTTCGTCCCTTATTACCAGACATTAATTTTATTAATCTAAATAGTTTAGAGGATCTTGAACGCATTACCAATCGTACCGCTGGAGTTTTTCTAGAAACGGTGCAAGGTGATGCTGGCGTTCGTATCCCTGAAAAAGCATTTATGGAAGCATTGCGCAAGCGCTGTGATGAAGTTGGTGCACTCTTGGTGTTTGATGAAGTTCAATGTGGAATGGGAAGAACGGGTAAAATGTTTGCTTTTGAGCATTATAATTGTATACCCGATTTACTTACCTTAGGAAAAGCCCTTGGAGGTGGAATGCCCATTGGAGCTTTGGTTTGCAATCAAAATTTGTTGCGGAATTTTTCTCATGATCCCATGTTAGGTCATATTACAACTTTTGGTGGTCACCCTGTGATTTGCGCTGCAGCAGTCGCTTGCCTTGAGGTAATGAAATCTGAAATTGATTTCAATGAGGTAAATCGTTTGGGGGCTTTGCTTGCTGAATTAATCGGAAAGGAAAAGGAAATTATTGCTGTCCGACAGATTGGAATGATGTTCGCATTTGATATGGAATCTCCTGAAAGGGTTGAGAAAATTGTGATGCGTTGTTTGGAGAAAGGGGTTTTAACTTTTTGGTTTCTATCTCATCCTTATAGTTTCCGCTTGTCTCCGCCTTTAAATATTACGGAAGATGAGATTAGAAAAGCAGCGCAACTCATTCGTGAAGCAATTAATGAAACAGCTTAGTTTTTCACTCTATAATTTATTATTCACCTTGAAACGCACTATCTTTGTACCCTTAACTTTAGCATGAAAGTAACCGAACATATAGCAGCTGCGAAGGATACTCTGTTTTCCTTTGAAATTCTTCCTCCTCTGAAAGGAAAAAGTATTCATTCTATTTTTGATGGGATTGATCCTTTAATGGAATTTCAACCCAAATTTGTTAATGTTACCTATCATCGCGAAGAATATATTTATAAGGAGCGAGAGAATGGCTTGCTGGAGAAAATCGCCATTCGTAAAAGACCAGGTACCGTTGGTATTTGTGCAGCGATTATGAATAAATATAATGTTGATGCAGTGCCTCATTTAATTTGTGGTGGATTTAGTAAAGAAGAAACTGAAAATGCCTTAATAGATCTTCAATTTTTAGGTATTGATAATGTATTGGCTTTGCGTGGAGATTCCATTAAAACTGAGTCTGTTTTTCGTCCACATACCGATGGACATGCCTTCGCTGTAGAATTGATTGAGCAAATATCTGATATGAATAGTGGAAATTATATCATGGATGATGTGCAACTTGAACCAACAAATTTCTGTATCGGTGCCGCTGGTTATCCAGAAAAGCATTTTGAAGCCATGAATATGAATACGGATTTGATGAATGCAAAAAGGAAAGTAGATGCTGGCGCTTCGTATCTTGTTACTCAAATGTTTTTCGATAATCAAAAATATTTCAACTTTGTTGCTGCATGTCGCGCCATTGGAATTGATGTCCCAATCATTCCCGGAATTAAACCACTGAATAATTTAAATCATATTTCTTTTATTCCTAAATCTTTTCACATTGATTATCCAATAGCGCTATCAAATGAACTTCTTAAATGTAAGGACAATAAGTCTGTAGCGCAGGTTGGGATCGAATGGGGAATTCAACAATCAAAGGAGTTAAAAGCTGCAGGGGTTCCTTGTATTCATTATTATACTATGTCTAATTCAACTTCAGTAAAAGCGATAGCTTCTGAGATATTTTAACCTTTTCTATGAAAAATTTGTTTTTTGTTTCTTTCGTTTTATTGATGTTTTTCCCTGCATTATCTCAAGGTATCAAGTTAAAAAATGCTCTCGTGGTGGGTCAATTTGATAAACCTGAGGATCGGTTTTCTGTAGAAATTAATTTAACTGAAATGTTGAGCATGCAAGGTGTGAAAGCATTCCCTTCTTTGAATATGTTAAAACAAGGTGCTGATCAGTCATTATTAGCATCGGATACGATTACACAAGCGGTATTATTAAAAGGTTATGATACTTATCTAGTGGTGAATGTAAAAGGCTATGATAGAAAGTTTAAAAAATCTCTTGTCCTTCCTGTTTTGACTGAAGCACTTAACCGAGTAAGTTTATATCATATTTTTAAAGATGAAGTAACTTCTGTTACCTTTGAATTTACTTTTTATCGTTCCAATCAACCAATTTATACTGAAATATTGAAGTGTGGAAATGTTTCTAATCGCGAGGATGTAGTTAAAAAGTTGAGAAAGAAAATGCCGAAATTAATCGAAAAATGGAAGCAATAATCTAATCAATTATTCATCCTAAAGCCTTTGTCTTTCTCCATGTCTTTCGGATCACCATAGGCTCCACATTTCGGCTGTCTCTCAAAAAGCTTAATGAATTTAATTTGTGCTTGTATAGGGCGGTAGGTAGATGAAAACCAATTCATTTTCGCATTAATCCCATTATAATCGTGTATTCCGATGAGTGGCAAATAAACTCCTGGTATCATCATCCATGCGCGATTAATTCTAATTCCCACTCCCAATGAATAATGAAATTGCACTACTAATTGGCTATGAAAATTAAAAGCTTGAAGGTTATTCCCTTCAGCGTAAACTTGTTCTCCTTGAAATAAATTGTAATCAAAATTAAATCCAATGGCATTATCAATAAAATATTTTCTTGTCACATCAATTTTTTTCTTTCCAATATAAATTAGAGAATGCGCAGAGAAACGACCATAAAGGAATCCGTTGGTAAAATTACCATGACTTTCAACGCTCGAAGTCACTTCTCCTAAGGCATTGGTGTAATCTAAATGGGTGAGTTCATTTCCACGAAACTGTTTGTATCCAAAACCCCAGTCAACAAAATCCATTAATCTAGATTTTTTAAGTGCTTTAATCGGTAATTTCCCTTTCCATTTTGGAAAATGAACCATCCCTAATTCTGCGTGGAACCCAATTTGACCAGCAGGATCGATGTAATATTTCCCCCTTTGTCCGCTGTTATCCGTTAATATAAATGTGGGTGAATCTTTGGGTGTGATTTGATAGGTAGCTCCAAAATTAAATTGAATCCCATCATTGGTCACCATTCGATAGGCATCTCCTTCTCTTACCCCCTTTTTAAATCCGTATTGGCTGAAACTACCAAATGGTAATAAGAGTAGTAGTAAAATTAATTTTTTCATACTTGAAAGTTAAACTGTTTACTTTTTTCTACTAAATAGTTCATAATCTCTTCACTTTCCCAATTTTTTTCAATTTCGGGTAATGCCATCACTTCATCCATAATTGAATTTTGTAGATTCCCTTGCGCATAAGCAACACTATATTTTATATTGCTAAAAGTCACTTGCGAATATAACGGCATCCATCGTTCTGGATACAAAGAGCTGAATTTTGCTTCTATTTTTTTTCTTAGAATAAAAGCGGGATCTCCAACAAAATCACGCATAACAAAATAATTGTCTAAAGATAAATCTTGAAGTGCATCTCCATCTGCTTTTCTAGTGCTACTGTATTCATCAAATACAAGCGGCCAATTTTCCTTGTGTTTTTGCATTAAGCCCCAAAGCACCGAACAATCTTCGAAACCAGCATTCATACCTTGACCATAAAAAGGCACCGTTGCGTGCGCAGCATCTCCCATTAGGGCAACTTTTCCTTTATGCCAAGGATAACATCTAATGATGGCTAAATTTGATAAAGGATGATCTTCCCATGCATCTGCGATATTGGGCATCATTTTATAAAAATCAGGAAATACATCTAAGAAAAATGTATTTACCGCTTCACGAGAATTTAATTTATCAAAGGCATATTTATCTCCTTCATGTGGCATGAAAAGTGTACAAGTAAAGGAACCATCTTCATTGGCAAGTGCAATAAGCATGAATCTTCCTCTTGGCCAAATATGTAAAGAATTCTTATCCATTCTGTAATTCCCATTCTCATCGGCTGGCAAAAGGATTTCACGATAACCGTCTGCAATAAAATTTTGGCTGTAGGTAAAGCGCTCCATTTTCTGCATAGAGTTGTAACGCACATTTGAAAAGGCACCATCAACTGCAAATATCACCTCAGATTCAACAGTGAAGGTCTTATTGTTTATGGTATCAGTTAGTGTCACTATTCCGTTTTCTAAATCTACTTTTTGACAGGTGTGATTGTAATGAATGGTTGCACCACCATGTGTTTCGGCAATATCCATCATTTTCGCATTTACCTTACCTCTAGAAACAGAATAAATGGCTTCTCCCTCTTTTCCGTATTGTTGAAAATTTAAATTACCTTCTACATCATGCATCATACGACCATACATTGGAATTGCTATTTCGCGAATTTCATCACCAACTCCGACAGCATCAAGCGCGGTCCAACCACGAACAGACAAAGCCAAATTAATTGATTTTCCTGCACTTATTTCGGCTTTTCTAATATCACTTCTACGCTCATAAATGGTAACTTTATAGCCTGCTTTTGAAAGATATACCGCCCAAAGGGAACCAACTAGACCTGCTCCGATTATTACTGCTGATTTTTGTTGTTCCATGTTCTTTTTTTATTGAGTAGTATTTAATTTCAAATGATGATAATTCTATTTACAAAAATA
>CANLAQ010000079.1 GCA_947488235.1 Flavobacteriales bacterium
TAGCCCAAGAACCATTCGTCGCCACCGATTCCGGACAAAGCCATTTTGAATCCTGCGGCTTGTGTGTACTTGGATACCACGTAGGTATTGAGTCCATCGCCACTCGGATGATCGGTTGCTGCGAGTCCTTCGGGAAGTAAATCGAGGAAGTCGTTCGGTTGCAAGCGGATTTCGTGGTGCTGCGTCTGGTAGCGTTTTGCGACTTCGGTAGCAATGTGGTGCTCCGAAAACTGACTTTCGTCAAAGGACACCGTGAAGGTATGTAGGTCTTTGCCCAAGCGCTGTGCGGCAAGAGCCGTGATGATGCTTGAGTCAACTCCACCGGATAAAAACGTAGCAAAGGGAACATCACTCACCAAGCGCTTTTCAACGGCTGCGGTCACTTTTTGTTTGACCGTTGTCAATGCTTCCTCGCGGGAAACCGTTGTGTTGGCATATGGATTCTCCCGAACAAAGCTTCCCTGCGATAGGACTTTTCCGCCTTTTAGTTCTGCGTAGGATCCTGGTGCGAGTTCTTCGATGCCTTCGAGCAGAGTTCCTCCGGGAATCGTTTGCCAGAATAACCACTTGCTGACTTGTTCGGCGGATACCCGATTTAAATAGGGATGCATGCGCATCAAGACCCGTACTTCGCTGGCGAAGCTGAAGCTCGTTTCGTTTTGGTGGATGTACAGCGGCTTCTTCCCAAAGCGGTCGCGGGCGAGTAAAAGTGTTTGCTCTTCTCGGTCGTACAAGGCCAGTGCAAACATGCCTTCCAATTCGGAAAGTGCCTGTTTCCCTTTTTGGATCAACAAGGCCAACAAAACTTCTGTATCGCTCTGCGTTTGCCACGGATAGCTTAAGCTCGCCTTTAACTGCTGGAAATTGTAAATCTCCCCATTAAACACCAGCACATAGCGACCCGACTGCGCATGAAAAGGCTGATTCGCGCGTTCATCGGTATCAATGATGCTCAAGCGACTATGGTACAAGTCAATCCCCTGCTCTCCCCAATGCGCCTGGGCATCTGGACCACGGTGAGCCAATTGCGACAATATCGCCGCATGCGCAATGTTCTTTTGCTGGGAGGTGTTATGTCCTGCTAGGCCACACATGGTTAGGGGTTAGTAATTTTTCGAGATTAGATTCTGCAAAAATTATTTCATTAAACTCAAATGCAACAATTTCCGCTGATTTTCTGCAGATTCCAAGGTAAATCGATTCCTTGTAAAATAGACCAAAGCCCCAAATACCACAATACTTTTAGCCAAGTGGTTAATCGTTGTTTGCAGCTCACAATCTGGTCTTACGGCGTAATTGAGCATGGGTAAAAGCAATAAAACGTAGAAAGGAGATATCTTGGTCCAACGTTCGACCAGTTTAAAAGTCAAGGAAAAGATTAGTCCCAAGAAAAATCCAAAAGTATAAACACCCCAGGCCCCATAGGCAATGTAACCATCAGCAAAAATCCCGAGTCCCATCGAGGTGTTTTCATTAATGATGTGTCCTGAAAATTGATTAAAAATTTCTTTATCTCCTGAATTAATTTTATTTGGTGCTAAAAACCTAGGCAATAACGCAGCTTCTGTGTATTTACTAACAATCGTCAAACCTTGGAAGTCTTTGTATCGGTCCATACGATTAACCGTACTTGCAAAAATCCAAGCTTGATTTCCACGATTTAAAGTAGATAGTAGATTATCATCACCTAAAATTTCTTCTGAATTAGCTTTCGATGCCCCTACATTCGTTATTGTTTCAATTCCTGCTTCTTTTCCTCCAGACCAAACTTGTTCTCTATATGAAGTTTTAATGGCTTGAATGAAAAGTACAAATATCATTAAGCTTCCTAAACCTAATAATTTGGTTCTTAAATTCGGTTTCAAAGTATACACATAAAATAAAGCGAAGAATATCACCCACATAATGGCATCGTGATACATACCTTCTAAAAAACCATAGTATAGTTCAACTAAAAGCACAATTAATGCAATCCATCCGTATTTTGAAGTGTTGGAAGCAAATAAAGAAAAAGCACCTACAAAACGTACCATCGAAACCAAATAAACAAAGTATCCCAATTCCCCAGGAAAAACATTACTAATTAATCTTAAGAATATACCGGTAATGGTCAGTTGAATTAAAAAACGTTCGTTGATCAGTGTAACTTGACTTACTTTTCTAAATTCCGGTTTAAATAAGTTATTCGGAATCAAAAATATACCTAAAGCAAACAAAATATAACCAGGGAAGGCCAATGAGAAGTATTCATCCGATGTTATTTTCATACCATACTTTACCAAATCCGGATTCAACTGATAGGTAATTGCTGGAGATAATAAGTAATTAGACGCATACAAGAACAAGGCCCATTCTCGGAACATAAATGACTCGTTCGATTTCAAAAAAATTTGAAGTCCAATACTCAAAGTAATGCTAAATGCCAATACAATGTAAAATTCTGGAAATATTAAAATTCCAAATAAACTTATAAAAATGAAGTATAGAATAAATTTCACTGAAAAAAAGATAAAAAGTTGTTTTTACGATATTTCATTTTGAGATTGAAAGTTATCAGAATTAAGTAGATTTTAGTTAATTTAATATTCTAGATTTTTTATTATCTAAAATCCGCAGATAGAATTTCTCAGCCATTTTCTCAAAATTGAATTCATTATAAAAAGAATTAAACGCTAGGGGTGAAATAATGTCAAAATGCTCATGCGCATATTTTATATTTAGAAGAATGCTTTCTTTACTAAGTTTAGTAGGTAATGACCATTTATAGTCGCCCAAGTATTTATTAAAATGTTCGTTATCGAAATATAAAATTGGCAACCCAACTGCAGCATATTCATATATTTTGTTGGAAGCAGATCCTAAGGTTTTATTCATGATGTCGTCTTTCGTAAAAATTGCTATTCCAAGATGGCATGTTGAGGCAAGTTCTGGAACTTTTTGATAGGAACTATATCCGTGAAACTCTAAATAAGAATCGTTCTTATTTTTCTTAGCTATTGCTTGTAATTTTTGCTTGTATTCGTTGCTTATCTTTCCTTTAAGAATTAATTGGATATTTTTATTAATTAGATTATTCCAACCTATTAAAGGTATTATTTCTTCTAAACCATGCCCCTCTCCTATTGAACCCTGAAAAATGATTCGAAAGTAATTTTGATCTAACTTTTTGACCATAGCGTATTTTTGATAAAAAAATTTACTCGGGTAATTCGGTAATAAGAAAAAGTTAAATGTCGTTTCTTTTGTTTCGAAATATGTCAACCTTTCGATGGATGGCAAGGTTAAAAAATCAATTCTTTTTAGATTATTTTGTTCAATCTTATAGAAAAATCTCTGTAAAGAAAATCGATTATTAGGCTCTTCAATAACATCATGATTGTGATACCAAATAACTCTCTTCTTGAATATCTTTTTTGATATTGCAAAATAACAAAAAGCTATTGAGTCATATAGTAATAAATCGGAGCTATTTTTAATCCTTTGAATGCAGAAATTTAGCATGAATTTTAAATACAGCCTCGATTTAAGAATCGGTGATCCATTCATCTGCTCTGTAATACCTATTTCTCCAGAAACCTGAATTATTTTTGGTCTTTGAAGAAAAATATCATCCGGGTTTTTACAAATTCTACAAAGTATAGTTATCTCAACGCCTTTACTCATAAGAAAATTAACCATATTGATGGTTGGAGGATATCCTTGGATATCACCGTAAAATACCACTAGTAAACTTCTCTTCATTAAAGAAACCTATTTATTAATGAATTAAAAGTGAAATTTGAAATGACTTTTTCACATGAAAATTTCCTTATCTCTTGCACCTTCAAATCACCCAATCTCAAAATCTTATCAGCTTGATTAACTAAATCATTCGCATCATTATAATAAAAAGCTTCTTTGCCTTCTTCAAAAAACGCTTCATGGTCCTTGGTTCTTGGTGCCAACATGACGCCCCCGCAACCTGGCACTTCTAAACTGCGCATGTTGTGGCTATCCAGGTTATGCACGCGCATGATATTCAATTGAACGCGGTATTTTCGGAGCGTTTTGTAATAATCCTTTTCATAAACAGCGTCGTGGATAATTAAATTAGGATGTTTAAGATATTTCTGCCAATCATGCCCGAAGACATGCAAGTGAAGCCCTTTGTTGAGAATTTCTTGAAGTATTTTAGAGCGGTAAGCGTCGGGATTACCTACAAAACATACTGCTTTAATTTCCTCTACCTCATTGAGTTCTTCAGTAGAAATTACCTCATTGTCGAAACCAAATGGCACTAGTGTGCACTTGATACCAAATTGCGATTCAATCCTAGACTTTACTTCGTGGTCATAAGTAAAATGCTCATCATATAGGTGAATGCTCTGGGTGATATTCTTATTGCCGCTTCCTTTACCTGAAAAAATAAATGGATTGTCGGGGTTAAAGTTAATAAGGCGGCTAGTTTGCTTCTTTAAGGTTTGAACTGTTTGCGGTGTGAGTTCCATTCCTTTAAACACCCAAATTAAATCAAAACATTGGCCGTTAAGCTCGGCCATTAAACGCTTTAGGATATTTGTTTGGAGCCTAGTTAAACCTAATCTCACTAATAATTTGTGCATTGTACTTTTATAATAAAAGTCGTAATACCAATTCTGGAGAGGTACATGCGTTACCTCATGGTCCAATTTAAGGAGTTCTCTTTTAAAGATGCGCTCTATTGACCAATTGTAATCAGAACCTATGATTAAAATCTTCATTTTGACTTTAACACTGTTTTAATATTTTCACAAGTGACCTGATGTGAAAATTGATTGATTTTTTCTTTAGATGCAGTACCCATTTTTTCTCTGAGCATTGCATCTTTTACAATGGATTGTAAACTGTCAGTTAGTGCATCGATATCCCCTTCTCTGAACACATAACCATTCATACCATTTTCTACGATGTCAAAAGAAGATCCGCAGGTTGATGACACAATTACTGGCAAGCTAAAATTCATTGCTTCATTCACTGATAATCCCCATGTTTCACCAATACCCGAGGACATCACAAATAAATCAGCCATAGAATAAATTGTTCCTATTTCTGATTGATTGATAAATCCAGAAATCACAACATTATTGACCTGGTGCTGAGCAATATATGCTTCTAAGTTATTTCGTAGTGGTCCATCACCCATATAAAAAAGTACTGTATTTGCATCATTCAGTTGGTGAAATGCTTTTAGTAGATCCAACGGTCTTTTTTTATCGATTAACTTAC
>CANLAQ010000080.1 GCA_947488235.1 Flavobacteriales bacterium
CTTCTGCTCCGCACTAGTTGCTAGTCCTTCAAAATCGTAAATGGAGCAATGTTCATGTGAATCAAATAGATTTATTTCTGATTCACAGGTTTCTTTGAAAAAACCCTTTTTAATCGGTATGATATTTTGTAAGCCCTTGGTATTAGTAACAAATTGTTGAAATGTAGATTCAACGGGTTCAAAGGCATAAATTTTGCAATTAGGCATCACTTGATTTGCGATGATTGAATAATCTCCCACATTTGCGCCGCCATCAATGATCACCGAGGGATTCATTGTAGCTATTTTTTGCAAAATGTTTCCCTCTCCATTACTGTAAAGATCGTAGTTCTTATTTTCATACAATCTGTTTAATACTCTACCAAAGCCCGCCAGTGCTTTAAAAAATGCATTGTGCGTGTTTCTTTTATAAATTCTTTTTAATGTGGACATTGATTTAGGGGAGTTAGAATGGTTAAAATAACCGAAAATTGTCTAAAAATCGAAATTTTACCAATGAAAATGGCGGCATTGAATGAAAGTATATCCTTATTTTGAATGAAGTTTTTTGTAGTAAGAAGGAGTGATCGCTTTCTTTTTCAAAAACACTCGATTGAAATAACTCAAGGTTTCGAAACCACAATCAAAGCATATTTGGCTAATCGTTTTATCGGTTTGTACTAACATTCTACTCGCCTCATTTATCCTTATTTCATTTAAATAATTAGAATAGGTTGTCCCAGTTGCCTTTTTAAAAAACTTGCAAAAATTACTCTCCGTTAGACTTATTAGATCAGCCACTTCTTTTAAAGACAAGCTGTTGTATAAGTTATTCTGGATATGAGCGCACACGGTGTTTATGCGCATTTCACTTTTCTTAGAGACGATGTTGTGAAATGTATTAGGGGCAATAATGTCAGCTGTTTTTTGGGACAAATCATCTAATAAGGAAATTAATTTAGTGATTCTTTCCATCCCTTTGCTTTCGGTTAATTCGATCATTTTCAGGCTAAATGTTTCATCCGCTTCAAATCGCATTCCCCTAGCCGAAGCCTCTAACATATTCTTTATCAAATGCCCTTCGTTAAGCCCGATAAAGGGGGATATGAATTCCTTTGAAAATTGAATAACGACGGCCTCAGAATGGCTAGATTCATTTAATTTATTGGACCACGTGTGAGGCAAATTAGTCCCCAATAAAACTAAATCACCTTCGACAAATTGCTCATAGGAATTACCTACAATGCGGTATCCATTTCCTTTTATAATACATGTCAATTCGTACTCAGGATGGTAATGCCATTTAAATTCAAAAAAGGGGACACGAAACCGATAGGCATAAAAACTGGAATGCCCTTTTTCGGAGGCTATATCTTCTAATTTTGCTTTCATGGCTTAATATAAACTTAAATCGATCAGTAATTTCAATTATAATTCAATATTGTCTTATAGTTTAACAAATTTATGTTAATCCAATCAATGTTGAATAAATAATTTTGAACCGTAAAAAAGGCAAGTATTCTCCTCTATATAGAAATCAACCTTCAGAAGAAAATGTACTCACATCACAATTTTTCCTAAATACCCATGAAGAAACTATATCTCGTGCTACTCATGCTTGCTTCTTTCTTTGTGAAATCACAAACCGAATCCACGATTAAAGGGAAAGAAAAATACCAAATACTGCCCTTTGGAAGTGTAAAACCTGCCGGCTGGATCAAAACACAAATGCAAAAAGATGTGGAAGGATTTGTGGGGAATTTAGATGTTATCGTCCCTGATTTAATGAATGACCCCATCTATAGTTCAGCTCGTTTGCATAAAAACTCAAAAATGAAGGATTTAGGCAACAATAAAGAAGGAGATACCGAAGGTTCTGAGCAATACAAATGGTGGAACAGTGAAACCCAATCTAACTGGTGGGATGGGTACATTAGAAATGTCATTCTTTTAAATGATAAGGCAGGCCTTAAAAAAGTAGAAAAGTATATTCAAGGGGTATTGAAAACACAAGACGAAGATGGATACATAGGTATTTATGATCAAGAGTTGAGGTATAAATTCAATACAGAAAATGGAGAATTATGGTCGAAGGCAACGATGTATAGGGGGCTTTTGGCATACTATGAATATTCTAAGGATAAAACAGTATGGAATGCGATCGAGAAAGCGGTTCATAATGTCATGACAAATTATCCTATCTATAAGTCAAGCCCCTTTTCATCCGGAAAAGAATTCAACGGAGGAGTTTCCCATGGCTTGACATTTACAGATGTCCTAGATAAGATGTATCAAATTACTGGAAATAAAAAATACACCGATTACGCCTTATTTCTGTACCAAGATTTTAGCAAAACGTATCAGTCAGAAAAAGACGTCCAACTAGCGTCTATTTTAAATCCTAGCTACAAATTATCCAGCCATGGCGTTCATACCTATGAGCATTTACGCCCCTTAATTGTAGCGGCGTATGCTTCTTATAACAAAGAAATTAAATCTGCTCTAGCTATCTACCTACAAAGAATAGACAAGACGACTACACCTACTGGCGGTGCCACAGGGGATGAGTGGATTTCCGGAAGATATGCGAATGCGACTACCACCGGATATGAGTATTGCTCCTTGCACGAATTAATGGATAGCTACACTGTATTGTTTCAAAAACAAGGGAATCCCCAAACCGCAGAAGCGATTGAAACCATTTTTTACAATGCCGCGCAAGGTTCAAGAAACCCTTATTATTCCTGTATTGCCTATCTAAAAACAGATAATTCGTTCGAAATGTTAGGCACCAGAAATGGGGAAGAGGAGGCAAATAGAAAGCAAACTAGATACAAATACTCTCCAGCTCATCAAGATGCTGCTGTTTGTTGCAATCCTAATGCGGGAAGAATCACCCCGTATTTTTTAGAAAAAGCGTGGCTAAAAGAAAACGCGAACACGTTAGTCAATGTGCTTTTAATGCCTAATATCCTTCAAACGAGCGTAAATAATCAGAGCGTAACAATAGAAACCATCACCGAGTATCCTTTTCAAAATTCCTTTGTCTTTAAAATTTCAAATCCTGGCAAATCTTCTTTCAAAGTCAAGATTAGAAAACCTGAATGGGCGATCGAGGTGAATACGAAAGAGAAATATACGCTTGAAAATGGCTTCTTAGTTTTCGACAGGCCATTTGCAAAAGAGGACGTAATTGAATTGGCATTTAAGGCTGAGGTTCAAATAAAAGAAGATTTAAATAAAGAAAAATATGTTCGCTATGGAGTACTATTTTATGCAAAACCAATCGATGCTATGGAGGTAAAGGGGAAATCGTATTATCCTAATTTTGATGATATCATGTACAAGCCTACAGAAACCATTCGGTTTAAATTCATAGAAGCAAACCAAGCAACTTTCAAAAATGGCCAAATCACCATGAATGCCATAAACCAATCCACGAATCAACTACAGAATATCACCTTAATTCCATTCAATAAAACCATCTTAAGACAAACCAGTTTTTAATCCTCTTACTAATGAAAAAATACCTTCGATTGTGCCTTTTAATGGCAATAAGTAACCTTATTTGGGCACAAACTACTCAACCAAAGATCACGAAAGGAGAAGTAATCTACCATGTTTTTCAGCGAAGCTTTTATGATAGCAATGGAGATAACAATGGGGATTTAAATGGATTGCGTTTAAAATTAGATTACCTCCAAGACCTAGGGGTTACGTCCATTTTGCTCTTACCACTTTACGAAGCGGATTGTTATCACAATTATTTTGCGAGTGACTTTGAGAAAATAGATCCAGAATTTGGGACGATGAAGGACTACATTGAATTAGTTAAAGACATTCACAAAAGAGGGATGAAGGTCTACATGGATATGGAAA
This sequence comes from Flavobacteriales bacterium, assembly GCA_947488235.1. Lineage (GTDB taxonomy): Bacteria > Bacteroidota > Bacteroidia > Flavobacteriales_D > Crocinitomicaceae > UBA952. The sequence goes on from CANLAQ010000080.1 coordinate 3,859, forward strand.
CCCAATATGTAACATCAGAACATTTGTGGTGGAAGGATGCCGTAGGAAACCTTAATTCAAAATACAGTGACTATATTTTGTTCGATGACGAGAAGCATCAAGTACCTTCCACCATGGTTTTTGATCTAAAGGAATTAAAAGGTTTTGATGGTAAAGTAATCAAGGCGACTACGGTTAACTTAAAGAGCCCTAAAGTATTAGATTACAATATTAAACTGTTTTCCTATTTCATTGACCCTAATCAGGATGGCAAGTTCAATGATGGCGTGGATGGATTTAGATTAGATCATGCCATGGATCATTTAGATGCTAAGCCTAAGCTTACCAATCTTTTCACTGAATTTTGGAAACCATTAATTGCTGAAATCAAAAAAGTAAATCCTAAAATTACCATTGTGGCAGAGCAAGCAGATTGGAATGACTATGGATTCGAATACTTCGAAAAAGCGACGGTGGATAGGATGTTTGGGTTCGGATTAAAGACGGCTATTTTATCTTTTGACAAACAGCAATTAATCAAGAATGCAGCTATTATCTTGAATAAAACACCTAGAGGGAAAGAGCAACTTATTTTCATTGAAAACCACGATCTAAATCGATTTGCCACTTTAGTGCCGAATGTAGAGAAACAAAAAGTTGCTGCAGCCTTGATGTTTCTTATTGGGGGAATTCCTTCTATTTATTATGGCCAAGAGATAGGCATGCTTGGCAAAGTAAATTCCTATGGCGGCACGGATGGGAATGATATTGGTCTGCGTGAAGCCTTTGATTGGTATCAAACAGGGGAAGGGAAAGGAATGGCATTTTGGTATAAAAACACCGGAAATTGGTGGACAAATGCAAATCTGAAACCGAATGATGGGATATCTTTAGAAGAACAAATGAAGGACCCTAATTCATTATTTAATTATTATAAGCAGGTGATAAAATTGAAGCAAGGCTATAGCGCTTTTGTTCATGGCAAGCACGAAAATGTGTCCAATTCTAACAGCCTAGTGTATAGTTTTCACAGAAATGAAGGGGATAATACGATGTTAGTATCAGTTAATTTATCTGATCAAACGCAAGAATTTGTCTATGATGATTTTCGCAGCGCGACCCCTAATTTGATGGACAAAAGTCAATCTTTGCAACGCAAAAATACCTTGAAACCCTTTCAAGTTTCAGTCTGGAAAATTAAGTAATGAACGCGCTCATAGCGCGCAAACACAGGGATAATTGGGGGTAATGGATAAGTTAAATTACCCCAAGCTCCTTACCCACGCTGGTGAAGGAGGCAATCGCGTGATCTAATTGTTCCCTTGTATGTCCTGCAGATATTTGTA
>CANLAQ010000081.1 GCA_947488235.1 Flavobacteriales bacterium
ACACCTACAACGAATTCATAAAAATAATTGCTAAACCAAGAAGTTATATTGGTCTGGCTGCGCTTACCGCATTGATTTTTATCATTCTATTTGCAATGAAAGCAGATGGAGCTTCCTATATTTCTTTTGTGACCAGTTCTTTTGAACAAAGCCTTTCTTTTAATGGTAATATTTTAAATGGGAATTTAATTGCTTTTATTATTCTTCAAATGTTAATCGTTCATATCCCTCTGTTAATTGCTTTGGTGACGGGTGATTTGATTTCAGGCGAAGCAGCAATGGGAACAATTCGCATGTTGGCAACCAAACCAATCTCTAGAACTAATATCGTATTATCTAAATTCATTGCTGGAGCTGTCTATACTTTAATTTTGACGCTTTGGCTTGCTTTTTTAGCGCTTGTGGTTGTCAAATTTCTATTTGGAACAGGCGATATGATGGTTCTCAATAGTAGTGGACTTGTTATCCTTCAAGAGTCTGATATTTTGTGGCGCTATGGTTGTAGTTTTGTAATTGCCTTTTTGGCTTTGTTAACAGTCTCCTCTCTTTCAATTTGTCTTTCTGCTTTTGCTGAAAATTCTATAGGTCCTATTGTGAGTACGATGGCCATAATCATTCTTTTTACCATTATTGGTTCTCTTGATGTCAGCGTTTTTGATACGATCAAACCTTATTTATTTACGACTCATATGGCTTCTTGGCGTATTCTTTTTGAGGATCCGGTTGATTTTGGTGCCGTGGGTCAATCTGTAATTATATTAATAGTTCACAATATTATTTTGGTTGGAATTGCAGTAATTAAATTCAATAAAAAAGACATTACCTCATGAAACAAGTTGTACTATTCCTTTATATTTTTATTTGTTCGATTTCGTTTTCTCAAACTGTTGATCAAACTGTCGATGCCTTAATCAAAAAAATCAATCTTGTAAAAGACTATTCTGTACATGCTAATATAAAAGCTGATATTCCTCTTATTCGAGTGCTTCCTGTTAATGCTACGATTTATTTTAAGCAAAAGGATAAGTTTAAGGTGGTTTCAAAAGGGATAGCCATTTTGCCAAAACAAGGTTTTACAGATGTTACAAGTTTTCTATTGAAGAAATCCTCTTATATGGCTGTTGATGGCGGAACAAAGACGATTGAAGGTATCACAACACACTTGGTTACGGTAATTCCAACGGTAGATAATAGTGAAATTGTTTTGGCAAAATTATATGTCGATACTAAGAGAGATGTTATTCTTAAAACGGAACTTACCACGCGTGGTAGTGGTACTGTTGTGATTAAATATACTTATGGTACTCAGGTTGCTTTTGGTTTACCAGATGAGATGACTTTTACTATTGATATAAAGAAATTTAAAATGCCAAAAAGCGTCGCGGCAGATATTAGTAATTCAAATAAAGATAAATCTAGTAAAGACAAATCAAAAGAAAAGACAGGTGTAATTGTGATTAAATTAACAGATTATAAGGTTAACAAGGGAATCAAAGACGATGTCTTTAAAAAGAAAGATTAATCTATAGGATATTCACTTCCCTTTCTAAAGTCACTCCAAACATGTCCTTAACGGAATCTATGATGTCACTTGATAATTGAAAGACTTCATTTCCGGTGCTTCCACCATAATTTACCAATACCAAGGCTTGATCTTTATGCACACCATGGTTGCTTCTTCGGAATCCTTTCCAACCTGCCTTTTCGATAAGCCAGCCTGCTGCTAATTTTCGCATGCCTTCTGTACTTGGGTAATTGGGTAAATCAGGAAATTTCTCAATTAGTTCTTGCGCCAAAGCTGCAGTAATAATTGGATTTTTAAAAAAGCTTCCTGCATTTCCAAGTAGGGCAGGATTCGGTAATTTAGATTCTCTTATGGCAATTACAGCATTGCTAATTTCTCTAATGTTTGGATCTGTAATTCCTTTTTTTGCAAGTTCTTGTTCAATCGCTCCATAACTTGTATTCTTATTCGGATTTTTATTGAGCTTAAAAGCGACTTCACAAATGATGTATTGCCCTTTTAATTTTCGTTTAAAGACACTTTCACGGTATCCAAATGCACAAGATGGAGCATCAAAATTATGTATTTCACCTGTTGCTATGTGAAAAGCTTTTAAGTGGTCAAATACATCTTTAATTTCTACGCCATAAGCGCCAATGTTTTGCATAGGACTTGCTCCAACACTTCCAGGGATAAGGCTTAAGTTTTCAATTCCAGCCCAATTATTATGAATGCAATGCATAACAAACCCATGCCAATTTTCTCCTGCTCCAACACTGACAATTACCTCGTCGTCGTTTTCTGAAATGACATGAATTCCTTTGATTTCATTTTTTAACACAAAACCATCAAAATCTTTAGTTAATAATAGATTACTTCCACCTCCAATGATTAATAATTCATCTTCATTTTTCTGTGAAAGTAGATCACGAAGTGATTCAATGTCATTAAAAACACCCAGTCTCTTTGCTTTAACATCAATCCCAAAAGTATTATAAGGTAGAAGGGAGCTGTTTTCTTGTATCATAATTCAAAGCTACTTATTAAAAACAAATCACGGTTTAAAATAGCCAAATTCATTTGGTTTAATTGAATAAAACCAGGTGAAGAAATATAAATGATGACTCTTTACAAAACCTCTTTTTGCAATTTCAGGTAAAAATACGCGTCCACCTTTGTTGGGCATCATGTTTTCTAATCCATTAATTTGTGTTTGTGGCGCAATGCCATCTTGTAAACAAATGATGTCTGAATGGGGCTGATCCATATTGCTTCCATATTGCCATACTTCTTGAAAGAGGGACCAATCTGCACCCATAAAATTGGCGCTTTCAGGAGCAAAAGCCAACATTTTTCCAAAGATACATTTGTCTTTGATTTCTTCAATAAATCCTAGACTGTAAGCATATCCCATGCTATGACTGACAATATCGATGGTGTCTTTAATGCCAACACGATAGTGCGCATCTATAAAGTTTTTCCCAGCAATCTTTCCATGTTCAAAGCGTTCCATAAATCCTGAGGCGTTGATATTGTCATTGAGTACCCATCTACTTTTTCTTGAAATAAAGCAAAAACGGGAAAATAAATAGGCTTTAATAAATCTAGATTTACTTTTATGCATGGAATTACTCAAAGGATGATGCGCATCAATGTATAATGGAATATCAGTCTTAAAGCGCACTGTAATGCTGTCGTCAATCGCGTACCAATAAGATGCTGGCTTTGTACTTACTTCGTTGTTTGTGATTTCTTTGTCTGCTTTGTATCCTCTGTAACCATTAATAAATACCAAATATCTCTTGGCTGCGGGAGCGCTTAGTTCTACTTGAGCATATCCATTAATTAAAAATAAAACAAATAAAGCAAGGAGGATTTTATTTCCCATACTGATAAAATATTCCCTCTGAAAAAGGGGTCCAAACGCACGCTTTTTGCCCTGCAACTTTTAGGCAACTGTTAATCCATGTGTTGCAAGTGTAAAACAAATTGTAATTAAAATTCGCATCGTAAAACGCATCGTTTTCAGTAAGGATTTTAGTGTTTTTTGGAGTTAAGACAAGACTTTTACCTTTTTTATCAAGCTTAATATTGGAAATAATAAACTTAGTTAAGTTTTGATATTGCTTCCTGCTTAATTTCAGAGTAACTGTTGGTCTATCACTTAATAAATAATAATAATAGGTGGCATGTATTGAGGAACTTCCCAAACCTAAACTAGCATTTAGGAATGTTTTAGCAGTCAAATCTCCCCATGTTGGTGTGTTCAAATAAAAATCTTTATCTCCCCAGCCAAGTGCAAGTAGTTTTACTGTTGTGTCTTTACTTTTTGTGTTTTCAATTGGGAAATACTTATCCCAATCTACTTCGTCATTGCATTTAGGTAAAATGATATCTGTATGTGATCCTGACCTCATTAAATATATGGTGATTGGTGCTTGTTTTGTTGGTACTTTTTCAACACTAAAATAGGAAAGTAGGAGGTATAGCATAAAATAAGTACCGAGAAAACCTGCGAAACCTGCGAAACACCAAAATATAGATTTCATAATCTTTCGCAAGACCCCTTTTTTCTTATCAGGTGTATTTTCAGGATTATTAATTAGTGTTTCATTTTCCATCTGGGTGCTATTTGCCAATTTTTTATAACAAAAATAATCTTTTTGATAAATATACTCGCTTATGTTACTTGTGTTACTATTTTTGTCTGCAATCGTTTAATGCATTAAACTATCTTATGAAAAAAATTATTTTTATTTCTTTGCTTTTTACTCAGTTGTCTGCCTTTAGTCAGATCGATCCTAATAAATTAAGTACCTCTATTAAATTTGATGAAGTAATCAGTAATATCGAAAGATATTATGTAGACCCGGTGGACAGTAAGAAATTAACAGAAACTGCAATTGTAGCTTTATTGGAACAATTGGATCCTCATTCAACTTATATTCCAGCAGAGGATGCTGATGAGGCGCAATCTCAAATAAATGGGAGTTTTGTTGGTATTGGTGTACGATTCCAAATTGTAAAAGACACTTTAATGGTGGTAGAAGCTATTCCTGGTGGACCTTCTGAAAAAATTGGTGTCCAAGCAGGAGATAAAATAGTAATGGTTGATCAACTTAATATTGCTGGTATTGGATTGAAAAATAATGAAGTGCGTTCCAAACTAATGGGAGAACTTGGCACGAAAGTAACGATTGGTATTCTTCGTAAAAATGTCCAAAAGCAACTTGACTTTACTATCGTTCGCGATAAAATTCCAATTCATTCGGTAGATGCACATTATATGTTAACGCCTGAAATTGGATATATTAAGTTGAGTATTTTTTCTAGAACTACGGTAGAAGAAGTTCAGGAAAGTATTAAAGAATTGAAAAAAGCGGGCATGAAGCAATTGATTTTCGATTTACAAGGAAATGGTGGTGGATTGCTTGATGCAGCGCATCGATTGGCTGATGAGTTTTTATCGGAAGATAAATTGATTGTCTATTCAGAAGGAAGAACGCAACCAAGATCAAATTTACGAGCAGGTAAAAAAGGACTTTGGGA
>CANLAQ010000082.1 GCA_947488235.1 Flavobacteriales bacterium
GAAATAGATTCATGTTTAGTAATTTGTTGATGAGAAATGTCGGCATAAGTATAAGTATCTGTTTTGACAATAGGATTCACACCGTTTTCATCAAAATCTTTTACTGTTGTTGCCGTCTTTTTTATCCAATTACTAACAAATCGATATTCAATCAAATCAAAACCACTAAACATGTCATTGTAGATTGGACTACTCACCCCTAAATGATCCCATCGTTTAGCGATGTAAAAATTATCTTTATAGGCCGCATAGTTATCATATTCAAACTCATTTTCTACTTCCTTTAACAACACAAAACCACTAGTCCCTTTTTTATAAACACGTGTTTTGTATTCCAAACCATTCAAAACAGTCGTCATATTGGTTGCATTTATCGAAGAAGCACTTCCCAACCAGGTAGACATAACATTACTTGGAATATAGCTATGAAACATATGTTCGGTAAATCCATTGGCAAAAGTAGAATCATCACTTTCAATGACATTGCTATACGCATATGGAGAACCGCTAAATAAATTAACTGGGAATAAGCTATTAGAACTAACTAAATAACTGTTGCAAACTTCTATCCGAGCTTGAAACGTACCTACATCACAAGGAACACCATAGCGTTCCATATTAAAGTTTGCGAATCCAGTAGGTCCAACTGCAGTAGATTTACTAATATCTGTATAACTGGCATAACGATAAAAAATGTTATTCCGCTTTTTTGATACAGGATCATAATTCGTCACTTTATTGACCCTCATGCCTGCTACTGGCTTATTTTCGTAGGAAGTAACTGATGAGTAGTTGTAATTAAGATTGGCAGTTCCAGCATTTAGATCACCCCATATTGTTAGATCCAAACGATAAGTATTACCGCCAGCCAAGAACACATTTATATTTTCCGTTTGATAGAAATAGTATTTACGATAAACTATTACTTGATTTGTAACTGTATTGATCAACTTCAATTCATAGATTTTACTCCCCTCTCCTGTAGTAGAAGTTGTATACAATGGCCCTTTTTTAGACTCCGCAAGCAATTGAACATTTTGATCAGCAGTTATATAAAAAGTATTACTTGAGAAAGTAGAAGGTGAATATTCTCCAGAGCCCCCACCATCAACAGATGCAGTAGAATATTGAGGTGTACTTAAGTTGGTTAGTAACGTATGCTGCTCATAATTAAATTCTTTAAAGCCACCTGTTGGGAGCTGAATGGTTCGTAATGCACCTTTTTGAATATCACCAATGTTGGATGGATTTCGGTTACCTCCATAATATCCCATATGTACATAGTCTGCTATGCTTGCAATGAAAGGTGTTAAATAGGCATTGTTGGAAGCTCCATTATTATAACCAAACCAATCCTGTCCATAGGTAAGACGGTCCGGCATATTGTTCATGTCAAAATAGTCATAACTGTAGGTAAGAAAATTACCTGAATCTAAATTTTCTGGTTGGCCTGTGCCAATTTCTTTTTGCCGAATTGCGGTAAGAAAATAGCGTTTATTAATGGTGTTATTATTATAGGTTGGCGTATAGTAATCAAATCGATATAATTTATTATAAGAAAAACTTTGAGTGTTACGTACTACTAATGTCCTTAACCGTACATTCCCACTATTGTCAGGTCTATTTTCATAATATAGATCTATGATTTCAGCAGAGCACGTAATTTTGTTTAAGTAATAAGAATCATATTTTGTAAAATAAGTACTAGTTGTATAGGAATTCGGGCAAGGACTACCATTACATGCGGTTGAAGAATAATAGGGTTTTACCATTTGCTGAGCGTTACCCGTAACAGCCAAATTAATAATAGGTGTATAATACAGGCTAATCACATGGTTCTCTGTCGTTATAATTCGATCCAAAAACCAAGCGGTTTCAGTGACATAACCCTTGGTAGTCGTAACCGTAGATCCAGCATCTTGAGTAGTAACTTGTTTTGTTTTCTCCTTAGATGTGGTACCAAATTCATACTTAACGCCATCGGGAGTATAGATTTCTATATCTTTTGAGGATTGATTATGGCCATTAACTTTAATTTTCAAATTATTGAGGGGAATTGTTATACCATTCCCATTTTCATCTACATAAAACTTTCCTGAATAACCATTAAAAGAATAGCTATACTCATCCCATTCAGTATCATATCCTTGGCCAGAGGCCATACTTAAATAATTATATAATGCTTGATTCTTCTGAGTCAAATCATTAGGAGGTGCAACATATGTAGAGCTACCATCTGGCTCATCACGAACCACTCTGCTAACATAACCACCTGCATTTAAATTCCATCCTAATCCGATTCTGGATGGAATATCATCAACTCTTATACCATTGGTAAAATACTCTGCAGTGATAGGCATTTGAAACGTACCCAGCTTTAAAGTATGAAAATTAAAGCTGGTCTGTGCTGCACCTGTATATAATGATGAAGAAAAAGAAACATCATTTAATAAAGATGAAACTTCAGGAGAAGCAGGAATTAAAACTGATAATTTAGTTTGCGAAAAAGCCGCTAAGGAAGAAAATAGAAAGCAAGTAAATAAAAGTCTCATATGAAATTATTAACATACTTCTTGTAGATTAACATAACTACTAAAAAGTAAGAACAATAATAAATTATGAAAACAGATATTTACTGCGCACAAATACGCATTTATTTTATGCTTGTATCAACTATTGAAAAATGAGTATAAGTACTTAAATATAAAAATCATTTTACAATTAGATTTGGTCTATAAACATTATAAACAAAATTGAAATGGCAAAAAATTTGATACTTTTTGGAGCAGGAGCCAGCTTTGGATCTGACAATAATGGAGTTCCACCTCTTGGGATGAATTTATTCTCTGCATTATGTCAATTTAACCCATCAACCTGGGGTTCTTTAACACAATCGTATACCTCAACATTTAGGGATGATTTTGAAAAAGGCATGTTAAAGGTAGCTACAGAAAGACCACATGATCTTCCGATTTTACAAAAAGCAATGTCTGCCTATTTTTATAATTTTAAACCATTTCAAAACAACTTGTATTTGAAACTTGCTAATAAACTAAAGGTATCAAATAAACAAATAGCCTTCTCTTCATTAAATTATGAACGGTTTTTTGAAATCTCCTTTAATTCAGCTGGCCACAACTTATGTATAGGGGCACCGATTAATAGTGGATTTGAGCTTAATCTCCCTCATGGTTGTTGTAATTTATTTTGCGAATCAGTAAAAGCACAGGCGGGTGCAGTTAGTTTTTCAGGAATTGATGTTCAAACTAACGGAGAAATAAAATTTGTTTCAGATACGAATGAGTTTCAGAATAGAATTAATAATGATGCATTTCCACCGGTTATGTCCTATTTTGAACCTCAAAAAAGATCCACCTCGGGTCATCAATTTTTATTGTCACAAAGATTACGATATCAAGAACTGGTTAATGAAGCAGAAAAAATTATAATAATTGGAGTTAAGATTAGAGATCATGATACTCATATTTGGGATCCAATTAAAGATACAAATGGTAAACTTGTGTACTGTTCCGGTTCTTCTGAAGAAAATCAATTTGATTTTTGGACAAATTCATATCGAAGCAATAAGCAAAATAAATTCATAAATGGCTTTTGGTCTGATAAATTTGATGATGTTTTTGAGGAGTTGATTTAAATTAATACACTTTATATATTGAATCTTTTGTACTATCCCCTGGTGACAGTTATTTTAAGGTGATTCCCCAAAAAAGCATGCATAATTGTGTAAATCAGACTAAAAACTAAGACCGCTTCCTGTAACTCAATATCGCCCAACCATTGATCAGGATGGCATATCCGGTGATGATGGCCAACTCTCGGGTAACATCAGACAGGCCTGCGCCTTTCAATACTACCCTGCGCATCACTTCAATAAAATAAGAAACAGGATTGAAGCGCACAATCCATTTGGCCCATTCAGGCATGCTGTCTGTGCTCGTATACAATCCACTCATCAAAACAAAAATCATCATGATGAAAAAGGCGATCAACATGGATTGTTGCTGGGTGGAAGAATAGACAGACAGTAGCAGTCCCATACCCAGAATGACCATCAGGTAAATGGCTGCGAAAATATAAATGGTGATATAACTTCCCAAGGGGATGATGCCATACAAGACCCTTGCAATCGTAAAACCAATGGTCATGACAATCAATCCAAGTACCCAGAAAGGAATCAGTTTCCCCAAGATGAAATGATGCTTTTTGATGGGCGAAACATTGATCTGCTCTATGGTGCCAATTTCTTTTTCCCTCACGATGTTGATGGAAGTCAGGTTCATCCCTACCATGGTCAACAACAAGACCAGAATGCCTGGCACCATGAAAAACTTATAATTCATGTCTGGATTGAACCAATTCGAATATGTCGTGGTGATGGTCAATGGCTTCTGTTGCTTGGATGGCGCAATCCATTCTGAGCGGACCTCTGCATTGAATTGTCTTATCAAGGTGTTCAGGTAGGCGCCGCCAAGGTTGGCCTTGACACCATTGATGGCATTGACGGACAACATCAAACTGGCCTTGTCTTCCCTTATCAAGGTGCGTTCAAACTGCGAAGGGATCTGCAATACAAGATCAGCCTTGTCCGTTTCCACTGCCTCTATCGCTGCATTTTGGTCTGTTCCATAGCCAACGAGTTTGAAATAACCAGTGGCACGGATGTTCTCAATCAGTCTCCTTGAAAGGGCTGACTTGTCGTGATCTGTAACATGCAGGTTGATGTTCTTGATCTCATAATCAGCAGCATTGGGGAGCAATATCAGCTGAAAAATCGGCATGATGAAGATCAACTTTATGATGGCAGGATTACGGATGATCTGCCTGAACTCCTTCTGTAATATGACAAACAACATCTTCATGACAACCTCACTTTAAATTTTTTAATGGCCAAGGTCATGAAGAAAACAAACATCCCGAAAAGAACGAGGGTCTCTTTCCAAACATGGTGCAATCCTACACCCTTG
>CANLAQ010000083.1 GCA_947488235.1 Flavobacteriales bacterium
GGACTTAACTCTATGTTCGGATTGGTGTTTGAGTATGCGTTGTTTTTGTTTGCTTGGCTGAACTTATCGAGCTCATAATCGTTGATCGTAACCTTAAAACTAGCATCTTCTTTTATAAACGATTTCCTCTGTTCTGGATACTCCGGGTCTATCGGCACATACGCACCGCCCGATTTAATAATCCCCAAAATCCCTATCACCATCCACTCACTGCGCCCCAACTCTATCCCTACCAAATCATCGGGCTGGATGCTGTAGTTCGTGATTAAATAATGCGCTAATTGATTCGATTTTTCATTGAGCTCCCTATAGGTTAGTTCCGTATCCTTGAATTTGATCGCTACAGCATTCGGGGTCTTCGCAACCTGTTCCTCAAACAAGTCAACGATTGTCTTATTATCGGGGTAATAAATATCTGCAAAATAATCCGTCAATTTATAATCTTCTATTTTTATAGTTTTATCCTTAAAAAACCAAAAATCAACACTTCCCCCAAACCCAAATGTGTTTTTATTAAGTATGTGAGCAATGTGTAAAAATCCAGTGTCTATTGAATAATTCTTCTCGGACAACTTCATCAAGTTTGTCCAATATAAGCTGCTTTGCTCCTTTAAATAAAAAAGGTTGTAAGTATGTTGAGATAAATCATTTCTTAGGCTTGGGAACTTCTTGTCCACCAAAAGCCAAACATCTGTTTCATCTTTTTCAGCAGCTGCGGCTACTTCTTTAATCCAGTTAACCAAACTAGAATAATTCTCTTGCACATCCTCTTTAAAAGTTCCACAAATTAAATTGATAAGAATGTATTTTCTATCTTGAGGAGGAGGGGAAACAAACAAATCGACATACGTTTCTCGACTATCAAACTCGTGAATTATAATGTTTTCTACGCACGGAATATCCATTTCTTTTAACCCAAAAAAAGATTCGTTACAGACTTTAGCATAATCATAAACATTACTAAACGGATAGCTTAATACAGGAAATCCTGATTCACTATCAATATCACGATTCTTGCATACACATTTAATCTCTTTATTATCAATGTATACCCGGTCAAACTCCTGAGAGAAAACGCTAATATCCGCAAAATTTAATGCTGTAAAATCTAATCCCACCATACCCTTCACTATGGAATAAAAACCATTTTGCTTAAGGTGCGCTTTCAATAGTCCATCACTCTTAATAAACGCAATAACCAAGGTATTTTCATCTGCTTTTATATCTTCATAAAATTCGACGAGGGATCCATTGTAAATCTTTTTACTTGCAGGTTTAAATAAATTAGAATGTAGATGAAAAACGCTAATTGCTTTTTCTGGAAAAGCACTAACAAACCCATTCACTAGAGGCCAGAAAAATACAATACTGTCTCCGATATAGGAAATTTCATTTATAATAATGACCCGATAATACTTTTGAAACAAAGAAATCAACATCTAATTAACCAATAACCTCACATTTGCCCTCTGAAAACTTCACTGTTAGCCCGTAAACGGAAGACACTCCAAAGTCTTTCATGCCTTTTTCATCTCCGAAATAAACACTGTTGAGCGGTTTAAAAAACTCTCCTTTCGGTGCCTTTGTTTGTTCTTTGCGAAAATAAACAGCAGCCAAGGTTACGGTTCCTTTATGTCCGATGAATGCGACATTTTCGCCATTCAAAACCAAGCTGTTCATCACTTTAATCATACGGTTGCCATAAGAGCAATCATCTTCAGAGAAAGGGATTTGCTGCGGAAGAAAAAGGGATGAATAATCACTATCTAAATCCGGGTATTTAGAAAACAATCGTTTGGGTAACAACTCTTCGTCAAATAAGGAGTAATAGGATTTACCTTTAAAGTTAAAGTGATTCGGCACCAATTTCACAAAAGTGCCATTGATGAATTTAGGCGTAACGACACCTGTAAAATCAGATAGAACAGGCGCTTCTGCTAGGCCATATTCCACCCGAACAGGCACATCAAATTGTTGCTTCAAAATCAAAGCACTCTCTATACTTCTCGTCATAGGAGAGCAGTAGATGGCATCGAGTTGATCAATCTTACATGCAGCATTCTTAATTTGAACTGACCCTTGTTCAGACAAAGGAGCATCGAAAGGATTTTCAGCACTTCTACTATGTACATCCCAATGCTGCGGATTCGTATCTGCGATACTTGACCCGCTATGTATTAAATAGATTGTATTTTCCATTGTTTTTATTTTTAAAGGTCATCGGGATTAATAATTTCTGTACCATTGGGATCATTGAAATTATGCTTCACCAATAAGCCTGTATGCTTTCTGCCTCCGGCATTGGCTCCTTGGGAAAGCTTAAAATGGGTGGGATTACCTGTGAAATATTGAGCGCCAAAAGTAACTAGCCCGCTATGACCTACCAATACTACTCTTTGATTCAGGCTACTAAAATAGTTGATCATTTTCACCATACGGTTACCATAAGAAACCAAATCTTCCATAAAAGGATGGTCCTGAGGACGCACATAACTTTGATAGGTGCTGTCTAACTGAGGCCACAATTCAAAGAAAGATTCAGGGTAAAGTTTATGATCTATGTTACTGATTAAACGTTTCCCATGATTATCGTCATATCGAGATTGTAATTTCACAAACTGTCCATCAATGATTTCAGGAAGGCTGTGACCATCATCTACCACTCTGCCAGGCTCTGTTATTCCATATTCAAGGCGAATAGGCACATCCAAAAACGATTGAAGTTGGAGGGCGGTTTGCACACAACGTGTCATTGGAGATGTGTATATGAAATCCACTTCAGGTATATGTCCCTTGTGTTTTAATATCTCAGTAAATCCCAATTCTGACAAAGGGGTATCGTGGCTATTTTCTTTATAACGTGGAGAATTTTGCCATTCCTCATAATTATTGGTGTCTAAGCGATCACCGTGTCGGACTAAACAAATGATGGACATTTTATTTAATAATTTTGATTTGGTTAATTTTTCGAATCATAAAATCCCCATCACCTGTTTTCAAGTTAACCGGAGAATGATTTACGACATCCAGTTTAGCATCGAGAATTTCAATACCATAATTTTTCAGCACTCTAATCAATCGTTTGCTGTGGTTGATTTCCTTTGATGTAATGGTTACTTCTTCTGTTTCTCTGAATTTATACATAAACAGCCAGGCCTTATTTAAAGCCGAAACTATATTGGATTCTGAAAATTCCGAAAATTCAGGTGGCAAATTCGATGATTCAACCTTTTTTCTGCCGACGCCCGATAATTTTTCGTGTTCACCAGTATCAGACCAATGAGCAAAAGCCTCACGACCTAGCATTAAATTGTTTTGCTCTTTTTGGGAATTCACATACACATATTGACTATCCATAGATAAGGGATATATAGGATAATTACCCTCACTGAAAATCCATTCGTTGGTATCAGTATTTCCACCACAATATCTTCTTAAATCATTTGTTAAGTAACCATCCTCATAATTCGTAGGTTTTATTCCTCCCATTTCTAAAACGTAAGAAGGATAAATGGCAGTAAACATACCATAAGTCATTTGCAGGTTGTAGTCTTTTTCCTCATTCACGGAATAGGCATCCAAATCTCTTCTTATATCAAAAATCAATTTCAGAACAGGGTGTTTGAAATTAGGTTCCTTTTGATCGTAATCAAATTCAGGAGATGCCGCTAAAATTCGATCTTGTTTCAATGAATTCAAAGCAGATTTAAACAATCCTTTGGTTAAACCATAAACATCCGCATCCATTAAAAAGAAACAAACTTCTTTACATTTTTCTTTATAGACAGAATAAGCTAAATCATTAAGAACCTTTTTAGCTGGTGCAGTATCAAAATAATCAGGCACTTGACCATTAATAACCAAAACATTTGCTCCAAGGGTTTCAAGATTTTCTATTGACTGCCTCACCTCCGTTTTTATAGCATCCTTGTCTTTGAAATTATGGAATATGATAAACGCCATTTCTTCTTCAAAATCAACTCCATACGCATTTTGGCAGGCTGTATAAACCTTTTCCAATTCAGTCTCATTCATTGCAGCAATAAGAATTACAGACTTCTTAGAACGAATATTCTTTAATTTCGATTCATCTATGACTTGCAATAATTGTTGCAGCCAAACCAAATATTTGGGATTATGCTTTTGCCAATAATTAGCTAAAACATTTTCAAATAAAGGAGGCACTTCTGATAGATACTTATCTACTTCAATGTCAATTTCATCTTTAGCAGTTTTACCTTTATATTTAAGAAATTCCACAAAAGCATCTTTTTTATCTCGTCTGAAAAAATGTTGAGGCTTAAATAATTCCAAAACATCCCATGGTGATTCTAAGCTGTATTTGATACAGTATTCCCAATTGTCCCTTAATTGTAAAAGTTCTTTTGCAACTAACCCTTTATACATCTCTCGCACATGAGGAATGTACTTTTTTAAGGTAATCAAATCCCCATTTTCATTTCCTGGATAAGCACCTCTGATGATTTCTTCCCTGTAAAAAAAAGGCATCACTTTCCAAAATCGATTGCAAAAACGAAAGTCGTTTTCATTCTTTACATCAAGGATTTCGCTCGAATTAATCATGCTCAATCGAGATAGTCTTACTATACAAAATCTCCTTTTCTCCAAACAAACGCTCAGAAATCAATCCTTTAGAAAGACATTCATCTACCAATTTATTTGACTCAACTATTGGAATAGACTCTTGTGTATATTTCAAACTACTAATAAACTCGCACCATGGCTCTTGGCCCATAGCATACACATAAACCTCTTTCGGGTTGAACATATT
>CANLAQ010000084.1 GCA_947488235.1 Flavobacteriales bacterium
CCTCTTCCCATTTCGAACAGAGAAGTTAAGCCTGCTTGCGCTGATGGTACTGTCCTTTTGAGGATGGGAGAGTAAGTCGACGCCGATTTTAAAGACCCCGACATTCGTCAGAATCGTCGGGGTTTTTTTATGACCAAGATTTTCTTGAAATAGGATTTCATTTAAATGAAATATGAGATTGCTTTTTATTAGTATTTTAATTTCCATTTATTAATTAGTTCTTTCTTTTAGTTTCCATTGATTCATTTTTGTTTTAAACGCATGAGCTCAATAGGATTTTTGTACCTTTACTCTTATGGGAATCGTACAAAAAGATGCCATTCGAACATCTATTATTTCTTTTATTGGATTGATTTTAGGATATCTAAATAAGGGTTTTCTATTTGTTTTGTTATTTTCTCGCGCAGAAGTTGGGTTAGTTAATCTAGTCATGAATGTCGCTTTGCTTTTCGCCCAATTTGCGAATTTGGGAACAATCTATTCAACGTGGAGATTCTTTCCATTCTTTAGAAATGAAGACCGCAAACACTTTGGGTTTTTATTGGCGAATTTTCTCCTTGTTTTAATTGGAATTATCATATTTACTGCATTAATTCTATTTTCTAAAGATGTCATTGTAGCAAATTATGAAAAGAATTCTCATTTATTTGTAGATTACTTTTATCTAGTTATTCCATTAGGGATTTCTATTGTGTTGTTTCAATTATTTGAGAATCACTTGAGAGGAATGCAAGAAAATGTCCTTACTGTTTTTTTACAAGATGTTTTACTTCGCTTTTTAACAACCCTTTTATTAATTGCAGCCTTTTTGAGTTGGTTAAATTTCGCTCAGTTCTTTTTGTTGTATGTTCTTCTACATTTCTTAACACCTTTTTATCTCTTTATTTACCTAGTGCGAAAAGGAGAACTTCATTTTTCTTTGAAGTCTATACAAATTCCAAAACGATTTCAAAAAATTATATTTTCATATTCTTCGTTTAGTTACGTAAATTCACTAGCTTCAATTATCGTTATATCTTTGGATTCCCTGATGATTGCTAAATACAATGGATTATCAGATACAGGTGTTTATACAACAACATTACTGTTGATAAGTGCTGTACTATTTCCTTACCGATCGGTTATTAGAGTCGCTTCTCCTCTGGTTGCAAAACAATGGAAGGAACGCAATAAGGAAGGAATGTTAGATCTTTATAGAAAAAGTTCTTCAATTGGATTATTGCTAGGTTTGCTGGGATATTTAATCATTTGGTTACCTATCCAAGAGATTTTTAGTTTTATTCCAGGTTATGAAGGAGGAATATGGGTCTTCTTTTTCTTAATGATCGGGCGAATCGTTGATATGTACTATGGATTGAATGGTGTAATATTATCCACTTCGAAGAAATATAAGTCTGATTTTGCTTTTACACTTCTCCTTATAGTTTGCGTATACTGTTTCAATCTCTATCTTATTCCTAAATACGGGATTGTAGGAGCTGCAATGTCGACGGGATTTGTATATGTTTTCTATAATCTGATGCGAGGATGGTATATTTCGAACGTTTACGCATTGAAACCCTTTCAATTTACTCAAGCAAAATTAATGTTGGCTTTTGTTATATTCATGCTTGTGTATTATTTAATGGCATATGTGACAAATGATTTTTCCATAATCACGTCCAAGTTTGTACGAATTATAACCAAAGAAATTCTAGTATTTATAGGGTTTATTCTACCAATTTATTGGTTAAATTTAGAACCTGAATCTGTTCAGTTTGTTAGGTCTTGGAAAACGAAAATATTTAAGAAATAAACCCATGAGAAATTGTTTGATCTTTAGTTTTCTTCTCTATGTAGTTAGTTTTTCTTCTTTACTGGCACAAGATATTGATCCAGATGACTCCTTTACATTTGAAATAGCCTTACCTAATTCAATGAATAATCTCCCTTACAAAATGATCATGCAAGGATTAATTCAATCAAGTACAACGTATCAATATACCTTAAAATCTGGTCTATCTTTCGGTGGAGGCCTACACTACACTTATTTTGCTATTAATGAATTTCGTGTTCCATCTAAAGTATACGGTGGAATCCATACTGTTGCAGCTTATGGTAAAGTTGGACATGAGAAATTTTGGTCAGAAAGATTTGGAACTGATTTTGGAGTAAAAATAGGTTATCTTCAAAGTTATACGGTGAGTGATTTATTGAAATCCAAAGGAATACCATATAATTTCATTGAGTCCACCTATATTGAACCTTGTGTTGGATTAGTTCTCACTTCAGACGTTAATAGTAGTTATAGACTTACTATTGGTTATCCAATTTATGGCTACAGTTTTACCCCTTGGATGATTGGGGTTGATTCAAATATTGGCTATGATCCGAAAGAATATTCAAAGCCATCATCCTTTTTAAGTGTTGGATTTGCATATACCTATTATTTTAACGGAAAGAAAACGGCTGCTGAAGACTAGGTTTGTAGTACCCCAACATTATACGCTTTTTCAATGGGTGAGAGATTCGCCATCTCAATACCCATGGAAATAACCTTACGTGTTTCCTTTGGATCTATGATTCCATCTACCCATAAACGACTTGCTGCATAATACGGAGATATCTGTTCGTCGTAGCGGTTTTTAATTTGATCGTACAATTCTTTTTCACGTTCTGGAGTAATTTCTTCTCCCTTGCCTTTTAGGGTCGCAACTTCAATTTGTAGTAAAGTCTTCGCTGCTGCTGCTCCAGACATCACTGCGATTTCCGCTGTTGGCCACGCAAAGATCAATCGAGGATCATACGCTTTCCCACACATGGCATAATTTCCTGCACCATATGAATTACCCATGACAATAGTGAATTTTGGTACAACACTATTGGCCATTGCATTCACCATTTTCGCACCATCTTTGATAATCCCACCTTGCTCACTTTTCGATCCAACCATGAAGCCGGTAACGTCGTGAAGGAAGATCAAAGGAATTTTCTTTTGATTGCATAACATGATAAATCGGGCTGCTTTATCGGCGGAATCTGAATAGATCACTCCTCCAAATTGCATTTCTCCTTTCGCGTTTTTAACGATTTCTCGATTGTTCACAACGATACCAACACTCCATCCGTCAATGCGCGCATAGGCTGTGATGATGGATTTACCAAAAGTTGGTTTGTATTCCATGAATTCTGATCCGTCGACTAAAGACTTTAAAATTTCTCTGGTTGGATAAGACTTGGAACGGTCTTCAGGAATCACTCCGTAAATGTGTTTAATATCAACTTCAGGTTCTACGGATTCAATGCGGTCAAATCCTGCTGTTGGATTGTGTCCGATACGACCCATTAAATCGCGAATGGTTGCAATGCACGTTTGATCATCTTCCACTTTGTAATCACAAATTCCAGACACTTCTGTTTGTGTAGTTGCTCCTCCTAATGACTCATTATCAATACTCTCACCGATTGCAGCTTTTACTAAATAAGATCCAGCAAGGAAAATAGTTCCCGTTTTATTGACAATTAAAGATTCATCGGACATGATCGGTAAATAGGCGCCACCGGCAACACAACTTCCCATAACGGCAGAAATTTGGGTGATTCCCATGGAACTCATTTGTGCGTTATTTCGGAAAATGCGTCCAAAATGTTCTTTGTCCGGGAAAATCTCATCTTGCATGGGAAGGTAAACGCCTGCCGAATCCACCAAATAAATGATCGGCAGTTTATTCTCCATGGCAATTTCTTGCGCTCTTAAATTCTTCTTTCCAGTAATTGGAAACCAAGCTCCAGCTTTGACTGTGGCATCATTTGCAACGACAATGCACTGACGTTCTTTTACGTAACCAATGACGATTACGACTCCTCCAGAAGGACATCCACCGTGTTCTTTGTACATGCCGTATCCAGCTAAAGCTGCAATTTCGACTCTATTTGAATTGGGGTCTAACAATAAATCGATGCGCTCTCGAGCGGTTAATTTCCCGTTCAAATGCTGCTTTTCAATTTTAGTTTTACCTCCACCTAAGTAGATTTTTTCTAATTCTTGTTCTAATGCGCGAATTTTCAAACGCATTTTGTCCTCGTTGTTATTAAAATCTAATTCTTTCTGTGAAACAGCCATATTTGTTGATTGGGATTCAAATATACGAAATGTAATTTTTGTTTTTGTGGACTTATTTATTATTCTCAATCGTATCTTGAAGCCCTTCTATCCTTGCTATGTTTCTACTTTTTCCTATTTTCACATATTAATTGAAATTATTCCTAAAGTCCATGAATCAAGACCATCATATCGAATCCCCAGTAAAACAAAAAAAGAATCGTCTAACGTTATACATCTTGGTAGCAATGGTTCTAGGAGCAACATTAGGAGCTATTGTTCATCAGAATTTCGATGCGGATATAGCAACAAAATTTAGTACATACATCAAAATATTAGCGACTATTTTTATTCGTTTGGTACAAATGATTATTGCACCATTAGTGCTTACGACACTCGTGGTTGGAATTGCGAAACTGGGTGATTTGAAATCTGTTGGACGAATAGGAGGGAGAGCTTTAGCATGGTTTTTCACAGCGTCATTTATTTCTTTGATTATCGGGTTGTTATGGGTGAATTTCCTGAAGCCAGG
>CANLAQ010000085.1 GCA_947488235.1 Flavobacteriales bacterium
CGATAGAGTTGAAAAACTAAAATTAAAAGTACAATTCCGAAAAAAGGAAATTGGAGTAATACAAAGGTTAGAAGCATTGTTGTAAAGTTTAGTGATGAAGATATATTTGATAAAAGTGAATCAGTTCACCTTCAATTTAGATAGCGTCTCGTTCCCTGAAATAGGCAAGATTTGTCCAAAGATGCCAAAGAACTTCATTTTCTTGTCGCCAGCTTTTAGTTCGAAGGTGGAGCAAAGTTTATAGTCTTGATAGTCTACCTGCACAAAAGACCATAATAGCGTTTCAAGGAATTTGGAACTCAGCACTTCACCGACAATAAATTGCCCCTCAGCCGATTTCATTTCTTTGATGAGTTGCTCTTCGATTTCGGTTTTGAAGGCTTTTTCGTTTGGATTTGTTATGAAAGCAGCAACAATTATAACAACTAGAAGGAGATTTCGAAATTTAAACATGGGGCGTAAAATGGGAATAAGGACCTAAAAATATCACTTCTTTTTTAAATCCCAAACATCCGTATCAAAACCAGCGAAAGCATACGATTGCTCATCATCTGAGATAGACATATAAATTCTTGGCTCCGCTTTGTCTTTGGAATACTCAAAAGAAAAGCCATCGAAGGTGCCGTGATGACGTGTTGCATTGAATAAAGCAAACTGAAAATCAGCGGTTGCATAGGTTTTTGCCTGTTTTTGAAATGTTTTGAAACTCATTTTCGGATTGCTTAAATAAGGTTTGAGTTTTTGAAACATTACAGCATCATTCAATTTGGCACATGCTAAAAATGCCATAGCTACACTGTAGGGGCTTTTCGCATCAATATGGTCAATAACAAAGCGATAAAAATCTGTTTGAGTGCCGTTAAAAACACAGTAGTCGAGCGTGCCTATTCCTTGAACCTCTAGAGAAACTCTGGTAAATTGATCTTTTAAAGTAAAACTTACCGCTTTAGCACCTTTTTCATATTTGACCCCTTTTCCATCCGATAAATGAAGTTTGGTAACTTCGGCTTTTTGCGTTTCAAAGTGCACAAACGGATACGACAACTCATAAAACTGCACCTGACTTACAGGCAAGGATTTAGAAAACCTGACCGTAAATTCATCTTCCATAAATTGCATCGGTATGCCGTTTTTTAAATATTGTAAGTTCTCAATGGCATTTTTATCAGGATCGCGAACCATTGGTTGGTGCATGAATTCATACATGGTGTGCGTGTAAGACTTATCCCAAAGACTGTCGCCTGTCGGATCTCTGTAGTGGCTTAAAAAGAAATTTTCTTCCGTGTTGAGTAGCCAATCCGAGGATTGGTCATTGGCCCATGTGACATCCGAGCAAAGGCGTTTGCCGTCTATCTCAAGCTCATTCCAGGCATGGCTATGTCCAGAGTAAAAGATATCGTTGAGCTCGATTCTAACTGCACCATCTACATATTTAGTAGCAATGTGCGCCTCTTTCAAGAGTAATTCATACATCTGGCTATAGCCTGAACAAACAGCCAGATTTTGGTCACCGGTGAGCAAGCCCACAGGATTATACTGCGAGGTGTCTCCAAAACCATAAGTAAAGCGATTGATCAGGTAAGAAGCAATTTGTTGGGCTGTTTCTTTTTGATCGACAGCGCCAAATTGCAATGCTGCACAAAGGCAGGCTATGTTTTGTGCTTTCTGACAAGGTGGAGAAATTAAATTCTTTTTAGAAACAGGTTCAATATACCAAGGCTCGACAAAATCGGATGTCAATAGAGGTGCTAATACCGGTTTAAATTTCAAAAAAGCCCAGGCCTTATTTTCGTAAAAAATGTTTTTTACAAGTGGTTTCTGAAATAACTCATTCACCTCTGCCATTCGAAAAGAATACTGGTCAGTGGGGATATAAAAACCATAAGCTTCCTCTACTTCTTGCGCAAAGGTGAGGCTATCTTTTCGATAGATGCGCTTGAGTTCTTTCAAACGCCCAGCGCGGTAGTTTTGCTTCACTTTTTGATATTTACATCGTGTGAGTTCACAAAGTGTATCGCCCTCTGTGAAATATACGATCGATTCAAAATCATCCTCAAAAATCCGAATATAATGGGAGTAAGTTGCTTGCTCGTCAATTAAGAAAACGGCCAAACAAAAACGAGGACCCTCCTGCTCGTAAGCATAAGGTTGTTGCCCAAAAACAGAAATAGCAATGAGTAGGACATAGCCCAAAACCATCTTTTTCATAAGCAAAGTTTTAGGTAATTCTATATCATAGATATTCGTTTAGTAGGAATAACTACATAAGCGCAAAAAAGAAAATAGTTACAATTTTAGAACCCCAGTTATTTGTAGAATTTATAGTGTTCTGGGCGAAGATCCAAATGAATCATGTGTCGTGTGAAATAGGATTTAGTGTTATTTAAATAAATACCAAAGCCACCGACTAGATGAGGGTTTTTCTTTTCGACCCTGAGCGTTGCATCATATAAGATATCTACATCTTTATTGTCAAAAATCCAGTCGCCGTTGATATCAATTAAATAAAGGTCAATTGCCATACCAATTAAATGATTTGATTTTGGTGCACTCTTAGCTAGTTTACTATTAAAAAAATCACTTCTCTTCTGAGAAATAATGACCCATTTAGGTTGGTAATTTTGGGCGCGGAGTTCTGCTTCGATGAGTTGAACTTTAGTTTTTATATCTTCATTTGCACCCATAAGGCCGCCAAGGTTAAGCGCAGTATAAAGGACTACGGATAATACCAGCACCCGTATACTTGTGGAAAGCAACCTGACTGGCTTTTTGAACATTAAAGAATAACCTATAGACAGTAAAAAGGCGGCAACAACTGCGCTCCAGACGCCCGCATAGATGAAAGCAATGAGGAGTGCAATGGGCAATAGGAGTAAAAAAAATAGTAATTTCATGTAACGAAAGTTATAAATATTGGATCAATTTATGAAAAGATTCCTCGCGTATTGTCTTATTATTTGCCTACCACTACTCTCAATTGTTTTGGTAAATGAAGCAACTAAACAAAGCCAATATCAAATTTCTAGTCCGTTTTTCACTAAGCAAGTTGCTTACCATTCAGATAAGTTTAATCCGAACAACTGCAATTGGTATTGTCATAATGAAGGTTGTCAGCATAAGCGCTTGATTCAGAGCAAGTTTATCGAAAACATCTATTTTACGATCATTAACGGTAACAAAGCGAGTCAGGCATATGTATTAAGCAGTGTCATTTTTTTAGCTATTATTTGGCCCTTGGTAATTTTTGTTTTGATTATTCTAAATATCAATTTACGCTTTAATTCTAAAAGAAAATGACAGATCTTATTACGCAACTCTATATTTACTGCACGGACTTCACGATTGCTTGGGCGAATCTTTTAGGCGTCTCGTATTACGACGTTAATGCAATGATCTTCTGTATATTTTTGCCGTTGCTTACGCTGCTTTTAACTTTGACTCTATTGCTGCAATTGAAGAGAAAAAGAACGAAAAGCAAAATTTGAAATTCAAACAGAAATAAATATCTTTCATTCAAAATCATCCAAATTTAACATCATGATTCAGATTGCCGTTGTTGTTGCCGTCGTTGTTTTCATCCTTTATTTCATTAGTGGCAACAGCCTCGAAAGCTCTTTAAGGCAAGGGTTGAGTTCTGGTCTGAGCTGTCTTTTGACCTCTATTCTGATCGTTGTGGTGCTCATTCTTGTCGTACTCGGTGCACTTTTATACGCTTAATTACATTCTTCGGCGTATAAATCCATATACTCAAAAATGATGGGTATGGCTGCCATCCTAAAATCTTTTTGAAGACTTTTATTGTTTCGAACACCGTTGGTGAGGCTATATACCTGACACCAATCGTAGTCCATAGCAAGCTGTGCATTGATGATGGCAGATATTATGTTATAGGTATAACTACTTGCAGTTCGTTCGGTATTTGCTGTTCCATTTGCAATTGTAGCTGAAACGGTTACATCAAAATAATTATCTAAAGCTAGAAGGTATGCATAACACAATCGTTGGTCTGGGCGGGCGTTTAAAATGAATGCATCAATTGACTCATACGGCTTATTTTTGTTAACGAATGTAAAATAAAGCTGTGCATTCTGACGACCTTCAAATTCCCAACCCAAGGCATTGATAACAGCCATTTTAACATCAATGAGATTCTTTTCATTGTCTAAAAATTCAAG
>CANLAQ010000086.1 GCA_947488235.1 Flavobacteriales bacterium
GGTCTAGAGCTATTATTATATACTAAAACAGGTTTGGGTGATGGCCAACAAGCAAATAACCCTTGGCTTCAAGAGTTTCCAGATCCTATTACTAGAGTTTCTTGGGATAATTATGTAACAATTTCTAGAGTTGATGCTGAAAAAGCAGGACTAGAAAATCATAATGTTGCAGACGGAGGTTTAAACGGAAGTTATGCAAATTTAACTGTTAATGGAATTAATTTAGAAAATGTACCAGTAATTATTCAGCCAGGTCAAGCTGTTGGTACTTTAGGATTAGCTTTCGGATACGGAAAAAAAGCGGCCCTAAAAGAAGAAATGCAAGTAGGTGTTAATGCTTACACCTTATACAATAACTTTAATGATGTTCAATCGGTTTCTATAAAGAAAGCTGATGGTGAGCATGAGTTTGCATGTGTTCAATCTCAGAAAACCTTAATGGGTCGAGGAGATATTATTAAAGAGACTACCTTAGAAATTTTTAACTCGAAAGATGCAAAAGAGTGGAATGAAGTTCCAAAAGTATCTCTAGATCATAAAGAAGTTGATGCAACATCAGTAGATTTATGGACTTCTTTTGACCGTTCTGTTGGACATCATTTTAATCTTTCGATAGATTTAAATGCGTGTACTGGATGTGGGGCTTGTGTAATAGCTTGTCATGCAGAAAACAATGTTCCAGTTGTAGGTAAAGAAGAAGTAAGAAAGAGTCGTGATATGCATTGGTTGCGTATAGATAGATATTACTCTTCTGAAGAAACTTTTGCTAAAGATGATGAGAAGAAAGAAGGGTTTAATGGTTTATTTGGAGATAAAGGATCTTTAGGTGGCTTTGGTCAAATGGAACAAGCAGCCGACAATCCTCAAGTAGCTTTTCAACCTGTAATGTGTCAACATTGTAATCACGCACCTTGTGAAACAGTTTGTCCAGTAGCCGCTACATCTCATAGCCGTCAAGGTCAAAACCATATGGCTTATAACAGATGTGTTGGAACTAGATATTGTGCTAACAACTGTCCGTATAAAGTGCGTCGTTTTAACTGGTTCCTATACAACAAAAACAGTGAGTTCGATTATCACATGAATGATGATTTAGGTCGTATGGTATTAAATCCTGATGTAAATGTTCGTTCACGTGGAGTTATGGAAAAATGTTCTATGTGTATTCAAATGACACAAGCTACCATATTAACTGCAAAAAATGAAGGAAGAACTGTAAAAGATGGCGAATTCCAAACTGCCTGTTCAAATGCTTGTTCTTCTGGAGCTATGATTTTTGGAGATGTTAATGATGCAGCAAGTAAAGTAGCTGATTTGGCTCAAGAAGATAGAATGTATCATTTACTAGAACATGTTGGTACAAAACCAAATGTGTTTTACCATGTTAAAGTTAGAAACACATAATAAATGGCAATTGCCAATAATAATATTAAATAAATAATTGTAAAATACAGATAGGTAAGAAAAGAGGTTTTTTTAAATCTGAAATCTAAAATCTAAAATCTAAAATTAAATTATGTCTCATATATACGATTCAAGTATTAGAAAACCTTTAGTTATAGGTGATAAAACATATCACGATGTAACAGTAGACGTTGCTGCTCCAGTTGAGGGCAAAGCGAACAAGCATTGGTGGATTGTATTTTCTATTGCTTTGGCTGCTTTCCTTTGGGGAATGGGGTGTATTATTTATACTATATCTACTGGTATAGGAACTTGGGGATTAAACAAAACTGTTGGTTGGGCTTGGGATATTACTAACTTCGTTTGGTGGGTTGGTATTGGTCACGCAGGAACTCTTATCTCGGCAGTACTATTATTATTTCGTCAAAGATGGAGAATGGCAATTAACCGTTCAGCGGAAGCGATGACTATTTTCTCTGTTATTCAGGCAGGTTTATTTCCAATCATTCACATGGGGCGTCCTTGGTTAGCGTATTGGGTATTGCCAATACCAAATCAGTTTGGATCTTTATGGGTAAACTTTAATTCCCCATTACTTTGGGATGTATTTGCAATATCTACTTATCTTTCCGTGTCATTAGTTTTCTGGTGGACTGGTTTATTGCCCGATTTTGCAATGATTCGTGATAGAGCTGTAAACCCTTTCCAAAAAAGAATTTATAGTATATTGAGTTTTGGTTGGAGCGGAAGAGCTAAAGATTGGCAACGTTTTGAAGAAGTTTCATTAGTTCTTGCAGGTTTAGCCACCCCATTAGTACTTTCTGTTCATACTATTGTATCGATGGATTTTGCCACCTCAGTAATTCCTGGATGGCATACAACGATATTTCCTCCGTACTTTGTTGCTGGTGCTGTATTCTCAGGTTTTGCAATGGTAAATACACTTCTTATTGTAATGAGAAAAGTATCTAACTTAGAAGCTTATATTACAATTCAACATATCGAATTGATGAATATCATCATAATGATTACAGGTTCTATAGTTGGGGTTGCTTATATTACTGAGCTATTTATTGCTTGGTATTCTGGAGTAGAATATGAACAATATGCGTTCTTAAACAGAGCTACTGGACCTTACTGGTGGGCATATTGGGCGATGATGTCCTGTAACGTTTTTTCACCTCAATTTATGTGGTTTAAAAAGCTTAGAACTAGTATTATGTTTTCGTTCATTATTTCTATTGTTGTAAATATTGGAATGTGGTTTGAACGTTTTGTAATTATTGTTACCTCTTTGCACAGAGATTATTTACCATCTTCTTGGACAATGTTCTCTCCAACATTTGTAGATATCGGAATTTTTATCGGAACTATTGGATTCTTTTTTGTATTATTCTTATTATACGCTAGAACTTTCCCAGTGATAGCTCAAGCTGAAGTTAAAACAATACTAAAAGCAACTGGAGATAATTATATTAAAGCAAGAGAAGCAAATAAACATTCACATCATGAGTAATAAAGTTATTTACGCCATTTATAATGACGATGATATATTGATGGATGCTGTTAAGAAAACACGCGCAGCTCACTATCATATTGAAGAAGTTTTTACTCCATTCCCTGTACACGGTTTGGATAAAGCTATGGGAATTGCACCAACGCGATTAGCAATTTGTGCTTTTATCTACGGTTTGTGTGGTATCTCTTTTGGAACTTGGATGATGAATTATATTATGATTCAAGATTGGCCACAGGATATAGGAGGTAAACCAAGTTTTAGCTATATCGAAAACATGCCTGCTTTTGTGCCAATTATGTTTGAAGAAACTGTTTTTTTTGCTGCACACTTAATGGTTATTACTTTTTATATGAGAAGTAAATTATGGCCTTTTAAAGTTGCAGAGAACCCAGATGTTAGAACTACTGATGACCATTTTTTGATGGAAGTAGCGGTAAACAACAACGAAAAGGAGTTGGTTTCTTTTTTTGAAAAGACAGGAGCAGTTGAAGTTAAAGTAATTGATAAGCATTAATAGTTATATGAAAAGTTTATATAAAATAGCACTTTTAGTATGTATCGCTCTTTTCGTTTCATCTTGTAAAGACAATTTGAAACCTAACTATCAATACATGCCTAATATGTATGAAGCCGTAAGTTATGAAACCTATTCTGAATCGAATGCTTTCAAAAACGGTAAAGAAGGTCAACTTCCACCTGCTGGAACTATTAACAGAGGTTTTGAAGTCTACGATTATCCAAATACTACTGAGGGATACGAGTTGGCTAAAGCAAATTTAAAATCTCCTTTAGATTCTACTTCAGTCGATTTAGAAAAGGCAAAAGGTCTTTATGAAATTTATTGTGCAATATGTCACGGAAATGCGGGAGACGGAAAAGGTAAATTATTTACTCACGGAAAATATTTAGGAGTTCATAATTATAAAGACAGTGTTATTACCACGGGTAGCGTTTTCCATGTCCAACAATTTGGACTAAATTCTATGGGTTCTTATGCCAATCAAATGAATGCTCAAGAACGTTGGTTAGTTTCATCATATGTAATGAAACTAAAAAGCGAATTATAAATTGTAGAACAAACTGATCTTAATAGATATGTACACATTTTCAAGTAAATTAAAAACATTCTCCTTCATTCTAATGATCTTAGGTGTTCTTGGTATAGGATATGGTTTTTTAACTGCACCAAAAAATATTGAAGAAGTTGAAAAAATTCTTGCTGCTGATTCTCATGGCG
>CANLAQ010000087.1 GCA_947488235.1 Flavobacteriales bacterium
ATTTATATTCGCTTTTTTTTAAACCCTATGAAAGTCCTTAAAGATAATTTGAATTTAATAAATAAGCTCAGTGCTTTATTTATCATTCTCAGCGCAATAAGCATTGGCGTTGAGGCAAGCTTGAATGCCAAGGATCAATTTTTGAATGCCTTTTATTTTTTAGATATTGTCATCATTGCGTATTTTGCATTTGAACTTTTTGTCCGGATTAGCTACAATGACAAACCTTTGAAGCGGTTCTTACCGGCATTAAAAAATTACCTTTCTAAGGAGGGTAAATCAAATTTAGAAGAAGATAGAGCGCTTATTGAAGAATGGATGTGGCTGATTTTTGATGGCTTACTTGTCATTATGGGCTTCATTGCTTTGTTTCGCCATTTGGTTGAGCACCCGCAACTGATTCTTTTGCTGCGTTTGTTCAGGGTATTTAGGATTTTCAGAATTTTCGAACTCAACCAAACCCTCAAAGACATTGAAAAGAAAATCATCTCGGTTGTTCCTACAATTGCTACCTTCTTGGTCTTAATTTTCCTCATACTTTATGCATACGCTATTGTCGGGATGTACATGTACGACTTCCAGAAATACGAAACAATTGATTTTTCTGGTGTATACGCAGCCATGACGAGCCTATTTATCATGATGACCAACGGATGGTCGGACACACTCATTGAATTGCGCTCGCACCACATTGTACCAAATATCTACTCTGACATTTACATCATTTCCTTCTTTATCTTCTCGGTTTTGGTCACATTAAATGTGTTTTTAGCGGTAATGACCTCTCAAATTCAAGACAAACTGGCCAAAGAAATTGCCGAAGACCACGAAGAACTCTTGGAAAAAGACCAGCAAATACTTAGCGCTGAACATTCGCAACAAAAAGAAATTCAAGAATTAAATGCAAAACTTGACGCTATACTTGAGCGTTTGAATAAAGGGTAATCAACGATCCTCAAAAACCCAAACGACGCATCATCGATTTTGGTTTAATTTTGAATTATAAAGAGGTGATTTTGCCAAAATATTGTAGCGAAATTTAATTCTTCAGAGGACATCCAGGTGCTTGGGAACGCTGGCGCGTATTTACCTGGAAAAGCAGTAATCCAGGCGCCCTGAGTTGATTTTACAACCACAAGATGGTTGGTGCTCGGGAGCTCCTTTCGCTCCACTGCGGCTATTGTAATACCATTTCTTTCCAAATGAATGATTTCACTTGCTTCAGTATGCTCTTTTTCGATGACCTGATCTGTTCCTATCTTTTTTTCGAATTGATAAACAGAGGCAATTCGTCCATTTGATTGGACAATTTGTTCTAGGGGTTCCATTTGGCCGATCAATTTTTCTAATTCAAACGGATGTTGGCAAAATGAAGTCATAAACTTAGAACCAATGAGTAGTAATTGTTCATTGATTTGGTCTTCTGAATAGCCAAAATCAAGAAATTGATTTCGTGTTTTTAAGTCAATTTCTGTGAAGTGTTTCAATAAATAAAAAGCTTGCTCGTTGGTCATGCTTTGCGCTGTTTCCATTTTTTAAGTAATTGCTTCTTTTTTTCAGGAAAGAGAAACCCTAATACAGGAATTGCTAATATGAAAATTAAAATAAGCAACAAAGGATAGTAACTCAGGTAACCAAAGCCAATTGATTTTCGACCTGTTTCAAGGTAGTCGAAGACGGGTTGTAACCCTGATAAGGAAGTCATGGCCCCGACCACAGTTAATAGCAAATTGGATCGTTTCTGAGCTTCTTCTTGTATCGCTTGTGAGATGCGGTTGATGCGCTCTTGAAACTTTACCAATTCGTCATCGATTTGCAATCCTTTTCGATGTTGGTGGAATATAAGGTTTGGTAAAAAGTTGTAAGATATATGACTAAGGTTATATGTATTGAGGAAACTTTCAAATTCGTCTCGAACCTTCACAGAGTCGTCTCCCATCTCCAAGTTATATCTGAATAAATTATACTTGATGAAGATATTGTATAGATAAATCCTAAAATAGCTCTGAGTCCAAGTGAGAATCATCCCTTGATTTGAATTTGCGTATTGTGAGGTAATGACGCCTTCACCTAAAACAGTAAAAGTGTCAAAAAGAGGTAAAATGGTATAATTATTAAATACAGCTATTTTGTCCTTCATCAACAATTCAAAATATTCTTGGCTTGGTGAATTGTAGCTATCTCCACCGGCAGAGCCTATCATTGAAACCGTACCAAGATCATAAAGGAGTTTTTCTCGAGTTGCTACATTCAAATTATTTTCCTTTTCCGGAATATCGATTACAGAAAACAGTTTAAACTTACTACCAGAAAATTCATCAACGTGAATGCGTTTTTGATCCTTTGAACTAATTTGGATCCCATCTAAAAAATGGTCTTCAATCCATGAAACCCAGGATTGAAAGACACCTTTGTTGTTGACCTCCGTATCAAAAGATCTAGCGCAATACATGACATCTGACAAATGCGCTAATTCGAGTTGCTTGGGGCTCAGTTGGATACTAAAAAAGTGCAGGCCATTGGGGAAAAGAAAAAGTTCTACATGACTAAAATCAATTGAAATTTCAGTTTCTTTTTGCCCCACCTTTTTTTTAAAGGTTATGCCTCCGTTTGGTTTCAATTGAAGCACATCTGCACTAGATTTCTCTTGCCCTAAGAAAAGTAAATCTCTAAATTCAGGATAATATTGGTCCTTTAATTTAGACTTTGTATCGTCCGTTAAAATTTCAATTTCATAGTTTTTCTTAAAGAAGCGATTGCGCAGTGCTTCTGAGTATTTTGCTTCAAAAATTCCAACGAGTTTGATGATTGCGGCATTTGCTTTTAATTGTGCGTGCATGGTTAGATATACTTTTTATGGTAGAATCTAAGTTAAACAATTTTACTTTATTGCTAGAATATTTTGCTCTCGGAGAATGTTTTCTATATTTGGATATCAACAGTTAGATATGTTAAAAAAAATATACACAAACTTTAATTCACTTAATTGGTATTGGAAGGCCTTTTTTATACTATTCGGGGGTGCACTTCTTTTCTTTGTTATCAAGCAATATTATCTCTTTGTCGCTATTATCGCTATTATTTTATTGCTTCAATATACATGGCAACTCATCTTTTGTCGGGCAATTAAAAACAAGATGGGTACTGAATTTAATCTTTCACTCTTTGCGGAGCTCATATTGATCTGCTGGTATCTAGGATTAGCTTTATCTTTATTTTACAGTTTAATCGAGAATTCTGTTCCTTGGTACGGGTATTTATTTTCGGGTATTCTTGCTTTGTTCAAATTAGTTAAGGTACTGGAGGTGTTTGCTAATCGCCGTGATTTTATTAGGATCAACAATCAGCAACTTACTTGGAGAGACGATAAAGAACAGGGTGAAATTATTTTTGTTTCCTATTTATTTGAAGAACGCAAAACCGAGGCCTTTGAATTTAAATTAAGTGGAGATGCAACCGGCCCTTTTCTCATCGTCAAAGACGCTGAAGGCAAGGAGAAAGAATTTGACTTAAAGCAAATGAATTTAGGTGGCCATGCTCGTGCCATGAAAAAATATTTTGAAAAAAATTACAAGTAATGAACGAATTCCAAACAACAGAAGCCTCGGAAACCGTTCTCACCGAACTAATGATACCCAGTTACGCCAATTTTGGTGGCAAAGTTCATGGCGGTATTTTACTATCATTAATGGATAAAGTGGCATATGTAACCGCCGCAAAGCACTGCAGTGGTTATGTAGTAACGGTTTCAGTAGAAGGTGTTGAATTTTTAAGTCCAATTGAAGTAGGCGATCTAGTTAGTTTGAAGGCGCGGGTTAATTATGTCGGAACCAGCTCCATGATTGTAGGTATCAGGGTAGAAGCGCTCAATCCGAAGACAGGAGAGGTAAGTCACACCAATTCCTGTTATTTCACTATGGTTTCAAAAGACGATAATGGAAATCCAACACCTGTTCCAGGACTGCTCCTCACAGACGAAGAGAGTCTTCGCCGCTTTGCCGAAGGAAAGGCCTTGAAAAATTTAGCAAAGCAGAAGCGTCAGTTACTCAAAGAAGAGTTTCATACTAAAAATCAAGAGGAGTTACTAGGCTATCTGAAAGGTGAGCGCTTGATTTATACTCTTTAATTAATATACCCAATCAACTTGCG
>CANLAQ010000088.1 GCA_947488235.1 Flavobacteriales bacterium
TTAAATACAGACCCTACACAATTTATAAATGCTACACCTGAGGCTTTGTTAGCAGTTTCTGTTAAAAGAACTGGGGATTGGGTAGGGGCAACCGGACTTAATAACGGTATCAATGTAAATATGTGGGAAATTGCAAATTTTGGATCAGCTGTGGGCAGATATGCCAACGGTGACCAAGGAGTATGGCAAAACTTTTATGTAAACATTTTACAAAATTTAACCCAGATTGAAACACAATTTGGTAAAGATCCTCTTTACACAAACAGGGTTCAAATTGCAAGAATCTGGAAAGCCTATGTATATTCAATCCTTACAGGATATTTTGGATCAATTCCACTTACGGAAGCTAACAACGCAAATTATCTCACTGAAATAAATTTTGATTCAGAAGATTCGGCTTACGTCAAAATATTGAGGATGTTAAAAACTGCAAGTACCACTATTAATGTAAATAGTACAAAAGATAGGCTGTCGTATGATGTTGTATATGGTACATCCGGTACTCAATTACAAAATTGGGTAAAATTTGCAAATACACTTCGATTAAAGATTGCATTGAGATGTAGAAGAAACTTAGGTTCATTGGCAGATGCAGAAGTGAGAGATATTATGGGAAATGAAGCTGCTTTAATTGGATCAGAAAGTGAAACTGCAAAAGTTGCTTATGAAAATGTAATAGGCAATGAAAACCCGTATTATAAAACGTATATCAGGTCCAATTTTACAAGCTTTTTTCCTAGAATGTCTGATATTATGTTTATGTATTTAAGGTCTTATAAGGATCCTAGAATTAATTATTATTTCGATTCTGTAAGGCTTACCAGTCGGTTTAGGGTTACAGATACAGTTTCAAACACCCTTAATGATTCTTTGTATGTAGTTACTTATCCAATTCCACACTACGGAATTACAAAATCAAGTAGACTTTTACCTGGTTGGACACCTCAGCTCACAGGAGGAATCGATCCCCAAGGTCAGGCAAATAATGGTGGGATAAACGGCGTTAGTGCATATTCAATGTTTTCATTAAATATCTTAAACAATCCTACAAGACCACTTATTGTACTGAGCTTTGCCGAAGCACAGTTTTTAAAAGCCCAAGCCAGTATGCTGAATCTTGGAGGTAGTAAGACTGCTGAAAATTATTATACCTCAGGTATCGATGCCAATTTTGCCTTTTGGGGAATTCCTGCTGCATTAAGAGAAACATATAAAGCCGGAAATGGAATTAAATTCGGTACTACGGGTATTGGTTTGTGGAATTATCTTCATTTGGTTAATGCTGATATTCCTGCAGGAGATATCAATAAAATATATCACCAGTTATGGCTTAATTATTTCCCCGATCAGCCTTTTGATGCCTGGTGCCTACAACGCCAAACCAGGGTACTGAATTTATCGCCCCATACCAATCCTTCTTTTGCTTCATTGCTATTTCAAGATATTCCAAGTCGTGGATTTTATCCACCCTCA
Organism: Flavobacteriales bacterium; assembly: GCA_947488235.1. Lineage (GTDB taxonomy): Bacteria > Bacteroidota > Bacteroidia > Flavobacteriales_D > Crocinitomicaceae > UBA952. The sequence continues at coordinate 1,474 of CANLAQ010000088.1, forward strand.
GTTAGTGCTCAAAACCCTGTAGGATATGATGGGGCACTCAAACAGCTGGGTATTCCAAACTTCACTGAGGAAACCACCAACCCTTATAATAATTTAAAGTTTGCTTCGCCTTACACAGTACCGGATTTTAACACCAAGCGCGTTTATTATGATTTGTCTGGTATGAATAAATGGTATGGCACTACTATACAATCAGTCCGGGCGGCAGGATTGGCTTCCGGATTTACTGTAATCGTTACTAAAACTTATAAACCATAATCATGAAAAAATTGAAAATTTCATTATTTATAATAGCTGGTCTTGGTATTTTTTCTTCTTGTACAAAAAAGAATGATGGGCCTTCAGTAGCGGACAATATATTAAACTATACCATTAACGAAATACCTGTTACAACAGATTATACTGTAGGTGCATTTTATTATAATTTTACAACGTTTAATACTTCTATTACCCAAGTTCCCTCTGTAGGTAGCTATTCTATGGTAAATGGTGTTGTGTTGCCCAATATCATGACCAACCACATTCAACAAGCAAAAAAAGGCGGAATTGATTATTTTCTTTTTCCTTTTAGGTCAGTAAGCAGAGACTTGACAAATTTTAGAGCAGATTCATCTACTGTTAAATCTTTTTTAGATGCAAATACAGATAATTTAAAGTTTGCTTTAGCGTACAATTTTTCAAATACTACTTATGCAATTTCAAATACTGCTCCTCTTGAAAATGACGCAGTAAAATTAGAACAATTTTTTCAAGACATCATTAAGATGGTGCCGCGAATGAATAATGCTAATTATGTAAAAGTTAACGGAAAAGCGCTTTTGTATTTGATGAACGCGCATTTGCTTTTTTCAAATAATAACATAAACATTTACACTACATTAAGAAGCAGGTTAAAAACATTGGGTTTAGAAATGTATATAGTGGGAATGCAAGAACGATGGTCTCCACCAGCTCGATATCCTTTTAGATTTCAAGGTTGTGTAGATGCAATTTACCACCAAAGTTATAGTTCTCAATTGACTGATTGGGATAGATGGTGGTTGCTACCTCAAACAATGGATCAGAATTGGAAATATTCCAAAGAATATTTTGCTTCAAATATGGGAGGAATCGATTACGTTCCAAATCTAACACCTGCGTATGATTGGAAAATATTACAACCCACTGCAATTACCCCAAATTATCCAAGAACTGATGGAGGGAAAATGTTTAAACAACTGTGCAATGTTGCTAAAATGAACGCCAGTCCTACTACACGTTTGATCCTTATAGATTCTTGGAATAAATGGGATGAAGACACGCAGCTAGAGTCTTCGGTTTCTTATGGAGACCTGTATTTAAATATTATCAAGCAACAGTTTAAGAAGCCATAGTATAAAAATATTAGTTCTTTTCAGCAATGAAAAACATTTGCCATTTTTAGATCTATGAAAAGCATACAAATAAGTGTTGTTATATTCTTTTTAGTGATACTCTGTTATTCTAAGAATAAGAATATTACTGGTAATAAAACATCTGTTGTTAAAGAAGTCACATACGATGAAAAAGGTTGCAACTATACATCGTATAAAAACCTTGTTATGGCTGGTTACCAGGGTTGGTTTACTGCAGAAGGCGATGGTGCAGAAAGAGGTTGGCGACACTATGGAAAGAAGAGTTGTGGTGGTTTTGCACCTGGTTGTACCGCTGTTGATCTTTGGCCCGACATGAAGGAATATTCAAAACAATATACCACTCCTTTTTTTTTCGCCAATGGAGACAACGCAAAATTATTTAGTCCTATTGATGAAGAAACGGTTGAACTTCATTTTAAATGGATGAAAGAATATGGTATTGATGGGGTTTTTATGCAACGATTTGTAAATGAAGTAAAACAATCAAATCGTAAAGGGAAAGCACATTTTAATAAAGTACTTCAAAATGCATTAAAAGCTGCAAATAAATACAATAAGGCCATTTGCGTTATGTACGATTTAAGCGGCTGTACCAGCACAGATCTGGCTTATGTTCAACAAGACTGGGAGGAATTGCAGCAATTATTTTCGCTTTTCAGCAATAAACAAAACCCCAATTATTTGAGACATAATAAAAAACCATTGGTGGTAATATGGGGTGTTGGTTTTAAGGATGGCAGAAAATATACAATTGCCGATGTAGATAACTTAGTTGATAAAATTAAAGGCCCCACTAAAAAGGTTTCAGTCATGTTGGGCGTTCCATACTATTGGAGAACTTTAACGAAGGATACCGAAAAGGATACCAGCTTACATGCGGTTATTAAAAAATGCGATATAATAATGCCTTGGGCTGTTGGAAGGTATAATCAAAACAATTATGAAAAAGTAGCCATGAATTCATTGCCAAAAGATATTCAATGGTGTAAGGACAATAACGTTGATTATGTGCCCCTCGTTTTTCCAGGATTTAGTTGGGGTAATTTAAAAAATGACACTGCAATTTACAACGCCATACCAAGAAATGGAGGAGATTTTTTATGGAAACAAGTTGCGGGTGCAAAGCTTGCAAGTGCTCATTCCTTGTATGTAGCAATGTTTGATGAAATTGA
>CANLAQ010000089.1 GCA_947488235.1 Flavobacteriales bacterium
CCATTCAACACGCTATTGGCCACTCCTTTGGGCATAATAATTTGTTTTTCGTATTTATTTGGTCCTTTGACACTTAATGAATAGGAATAGTTGGTATTCAGAACCGATACTTTTAAGGAGCCATTATTAGCACCTATGCAGGTGGAAGCCACTACTTCTACCTTGAAATTATTAGCAGGCAAAGTGAAAATTTCACATCCATTGGCATCAACCAAAGCGCCTAATGGTGTGTCATTGCACTTATCGTATACATTGGGTATGCCATCCTCGTCGGAATCGATATAGGCCGACTGGATAATGGGAACTTGCTCAAAGTCTTTAAATAAAATATCTTTTGTGAACGATTTTGTCCCTCCCATCCATTGGTTCATGACAGACGCATAAATTTGACGGAAATCGTATTGCATGTCCATTTCATACGAATAATTCGTATTGTCTGGAATGATTGGATTCTTACCAACGACCTTAGGGTCTACTTTGTTTCCAAACAAAATAACAGGCGAAACGGTACCATGATCAGTTCCACTCGTTCCATTAGAATGAACGGTTCTACCAAATTCAGAAACGCACATGCCTAACACTCGATCCGATTTGCCCATTTGGTCCAAACTTTTCATAAAAGCGGTTACAGCCTCGTCCATTTCTTTTAGCAGGTTAGCATGAGCACCTTTTGTTTTATCTGAAGGATCCACCTGAGCACTATGCGTATCAAAACCGCCGATCTGAACTTTATAAATTCTAGTTTGCATACCACTAGAAATAAGTCGGCTAACTATTTTCAACTGGTCGGCCAAATTACTTCTAGGAAATGCGTAGTCGGTGCCTTTTTGGTATTGTTCTTTTAGCACTTTTCCATAGGCATTCGACTGCTTGGCCATTAGCTGCAAATATTTTAGCTTCTCTCCAATGGGCGTAGATGGGTAATTATTATCAAATTCATTAATGATTTCAAAAAATGATTCTGGGTTTGAAGCTACTATACTAGTAAAAGATCTTTTTCCTGTAAAAAGTAAAGAGGAATTCGAACCAATTTCCATGGACAATGGATGTGGAAATGATTCGGTAGGGTAGGCTTCTGGAAAATTGGGGTGTTTGGCCTCAATATAGCGTGCGGCCCAACCACTATTTTCGTTTACATTACCATCAGAAGCTGAATCCCAAATGTCCATCGATCGAAAATGTGAATAACTTGGTTGGGGATAGGCCACAGCCTGCACAATTTTCAATCGGTTTTCCTTATGCAAAGATTGAAAACCTTTTAAGGAAGGATGAAGCCCTAATTCAGTACCTTCCAATGGCAATATTTTGTTGTCCGGCAACATGACAGTTGACCGAATGCTATTCAATTTGGACAACATATTCAACGGAACAACAGTATTTAATCCATCATTACCTCCACTTAAAACGATGATCACAAGGATGTTACCTTCGGCAACTGTTTGAGCTAATTCGGATTGTGATCCAAAACCGAGTGATTCATAGGGAATAGAAGAAAATAATGCAGGCAATGCAGCCGCATGTGACATTTGATGTATAAATTTCCTTCTATTCATATTAAAACAAGTGGATTTCTCCCATTTGGAATAAGGCACTAAATAAATTTTCTAATCGGTTGCTTAACGTTGACCTTGTCTCTTCAGTCGGCTTACTCATATGCGACTGATATAATTGCGTATAATAAGACGCGGCATTTCCTGCTAAAACGCTTGCTTTAATACGTGCTTTGGCCTTAGTGGAAATAGGAGCACACATGATCCTATCTACCGTTTCGTCGATGACGAGGTCGATGTTATCAGGAGATTTCAAACTGCTAACAAATTTAATTTTGTCTATTTGTAAGTGAATATTTCCTTTGATATCACCTGAACCTAGATATAAGCCCCACCTAGCAATTGCATTTCCTGAATTGGATCTTTTAGCTATCGTGTCGGAATTGATCCAAAATAAATCGAAGACAGGGGCTTGATAATACGCTGGCCAACCCGATACGCTGGGTGGATTGGTAAAGTTCAATCCTATGTTACTCATCTCCCATTGCAAGTTTTTAAATTTATAAAAATTAGCTGTTAGCGGGTCTGTGAATTTTTTAGGAATATCACCTCCATTTGTGGTATTAAACAAATTCAAGTCAAATTCTTTATAAAACCCAAACATAAATTCAATGGGTGATTTGATCATGGAATTGTAAAATGAGGTATCAAAAAAGTGGGCGCTTCCTAAAAGTACACGAAGCGGAACCATGAGTTCGTAATTATTTTTTCGTAATAAATCCGCCATGGGTGTAATGACATTTTTTTCCGCCGTATCATCAATGATTGGGTAACAGAAAAATTGATACAGCCTTCTGCACAGGTACATAGCACATTCATTTGTGCTAAAAATCATGTCGATGGCTTCATCTAATTCTTTTTCGCCATCCTGGCCTTCTCGGCCTTTTATTACGCGATTTCCATAAAAAGCTGAGAATTGTTTATCTGAGGTATCATGGTTTACGGCGTTGAACGAACTAGTAATAGGGCCATTTGTTTTTTCTTTACTTTCATAATCAAATGCCCAGCCCACTAATAAGCGGGCCATCGTGCTGACATCATCCTCGGTATATTGCGAATTCGGTCCTTTTCCTACAGTAAATAATTCCTGTAATTCTCGAGCATAATTCTCGTCTGGTTTGTTTTTATGACTGTTTTGCAAGTTTAAGTAATCCAACATCATTGGATCCAACGTGATTTTATAAATGGTGGATTTATAACTTTTAAAAGAGGAATTGAAAAGCAATATGTAGTATTGATATAGCATCTTGACACTTCCTCCGCTGGCAACTAATAGGTTTTTCAGGAAGAATAACATTCGCCAGTGGATAGAAGTACTTTGCTGTATCATGTTTCTGTATAGCCAAGCTTCATGTGAATTATACCTTGGCCCTGGTGCTCCTTTGGGTTCTGGCGCAAAGGCATATTCTTTTCCCGGTTCTATATAAAAGAAACCTTGTTTTTCGGTCTCTTCCTTCGTGATTTCATAATCATAGTCATTGACTGGAACGCTTGGTTGTTTTTCAGGCGTAAAGATTAAGTCTAAGGATTTTTGTAGAGAAAGGTTGTTGAGGTCCAATAAATGTCGATTAGCATAACCTGTTAAAACACGATTTAACAAATGTTTCTTTTGAGCGGTTCCCCAAGTTCCAGTATACGCTTCAAGGCCAGAATTGACAACAGTTCTTGACGCACGGGCCTTTTCGATTTTAGAAAAATCAACGTTTTCTTTACGAAATTGGGCAACTAAATCTACATTTTTTGTATTTTGCATGAGAAATATCAGTTTCCAAATATAAAATATTTATTTTAAAATAGTGCTATAACTGATTTATGGATCATTTTTTTAATCAATGAAAAGAAGAGAATTTGCTAGAAAGACATGTCCAGCGTTGGTACTTTCCATTATTGGAATCACTCTTTTAGATTCGTGTGATAACGCAAAAGAGGAAACAGCAGTGATCGTTCCCCAGGAGGAAAAAGATTATTTGGATCGAATGAAGGCGATTGGTACTACGGGATTTTTATTGGTACAAAATAAGGTGTATTTCAACCTGAAGCATGCGACTTATTCGAAGTTGTTAACAGCTACGAATTTTGTGAATGATTTAGAAAATGGTATGCTTTTGCTAAGGCAGAGTGATACAAGTTTATTGGCCTTTGACAATTGCTGTCCGCATTT
>CANLAQ010000090.1 GCA_947488235.1 Flavobacteriales bacterium
CAATTTGCTGTTTTAGGATCTCTCTATTCAAAAGCTGTTTACGGAGTTGAAAATCCAAGAGTGGCTCTTTTAAATATTGGTGAGGAAGAAACCAAGGGTAACCTGTTGACAATTGCCGCTCATAAGATTTTTGCAGACTCAGATGAAATTAACTTTATTGGAAATATTGAAGGTAGGGATTTGTTCTTAGCTAAAGCAGATGTTGTTGTTTGCGATGGCTTTACAGGAAATATTGTATTGAAAGAAGCCGAAGGTATTTATTCATTGATGCGAAAAAGAGGAATTCGTGATGAGTATTTTGATCGTTTCAATTATGAAAACTATGGTGGTACACCCATCTTAGGTGTAAAAGGAAATGTAATTATTGGACATGGAATCTCAAACGATATTGCAGTAAAAAATATGATACTTCATTCTTACGAAGTAGCAAATTCAAAATTGTCAGATAAACTTAACGAAGCATTCAAAAGTTAATGAAAAAAATAACTGCAGCCATTACCGGGGTTCAAGGATATGTTCCTGAAGAAGTATTATCGAATGCCGATTTATCAAAGATTGTAGATACTTCTGATGAATGGATTACCTCTCGGACTGGAATTAAAGAAAGAAGAATTCTTCGCAATGGAGCATCTTCTGATTTAGCAGCTGCAGCTGTCGAAGGATTACTAAAAAAAACAAATACCTCACCAGAAGATATTGACCTAGTTATTCTAGCAACGGTAACTCCTGATTATCCCTTCCCAAGTACTGCCAATGTTTTGTGCGATAAAACGGGAATGAAAAATGCTTGGGGATATGATTTAATTGCTGCCTGTTCTGGTTTTATTTATGCATTATCTACAGGAGCTCAATTTATTGAAACTGGGCGTTACAAAAAAGTTATTGTGGTTGGTGTTGATAAAATGACATCGATACTAGATTACGAAGACAGAGCGACATGCGTCATTTTTGGAGATGGAGCCGGAGCTGTTTTGCTTGAGCCAAATGAAGAAGGATTAGGGGTAATAGATTTTATTCTGCGCAGCGATGGATCAGGAAGACAATACCTCATACAACCGGCTGGTGGATCAGCTAATCCAGCATCTATAGAAACCGTGGAAAATCGCATGCATTTTGTAAAACAAGAAGGAAAACAAGTTTTCAAATTTGCAGTAACAAACATGGCGGAAGTTTCTGCGGAGATAATGGAAAAAAATAACCTCACTAGCGATGATGTCGACTGGTTGGTTCCTCATCAAGCAAATTTACGCATCATCGATGCAACAGCTAATCGAATGGGGTTACCAAAAGAAAAGGTAATGATCAATATTCAAAAGTATGGCAACACAACTGCTGGTACTTTACCACTTTGCTTGTGGGATTATGAAAATCAATTAAAAAAAGGCGACACGCTTATTTTATCAGCATTTGGAGGTGGATTTACGTGGGGTGCAGTTTATTTAAAATGGGCATACAACTCTTAAATTATTATATTTACCCAAAATTATATTCTTATGAATTTAAATGAAATACAAGATTTAATCAAGTTAGTTTCTAAATCTGGTTTGACTGAGGTTGAAATAGAAAAAAAAGATTTTAAAATCACCCTAAAGGCAGAGAAGGCCAAAGGAAATGATCAACCTATCTATTTGCAAGCACCTATGGCTTCTGCACCATTAGCTGCACCAGTGAATATTCCAGCAGTGGCTCCAACTGCAACAATAGAAGAAGCCAATGCATCTGACGATTCTAAATTAATAACAGTTAAATCACCAATGATCGGTACATTCTATCGCTCCGCTGGACCAGATAAAGATGCATTTGTGTCTGTTGGGTCAATGCTTCAGAAAGGAGATAAAGTGTGTATTATTGAGGCAATGAAATTGTTTAATGAAATTGAATCTGAAGTAAGCGGAAAAATCGTTAAGGTTTTAGTTGATGACGCAAGTCCTGTAGAATATGACCAACCGTTATTTTTGGTTGAACCAGCATAATTTCTAAAAATCTAGGCTATGTTTAAAAAGATATTAATCGCTAATCGCGGCGAGATTGCTTTGCGTGTTATTCGTACTTGCAAAGAAATGGGAATTAAAACGGTGGCTGTGTATTCAACTGCTGATAAGGATAGTTTACCTGTTCGGTTTGCTGATGAGGCTGTTTGTATTGGTCCTCCTGTCAGTTCCAAATCCTACCTTTCCATTCCTAATATTATTGCAGCGGCTGAAATCACAAACGCGGATGCTATACACCCAGGATATGGCTTTCTCTCTGAAAATGAAAAGTTTTCTAAAGTTTGTCAAGAGCACGGAATAAAATTTATCGGTGCATTACCCGAGCAAATCGCTGGAATGGGAGATAAGGCAACGGCTAAAGCAACAATGATTAAAGCTGGCGTGCCCTGTATTCCCGGTTCAAAAGGATTAATCAAAGATTTAGCTGATGCCAAAAAAACTGCTGCAGTTATAAAATATCCTGTAATCCTCAAAGCGACTGCTGGTGGAGGAGGTAAGGGTATGCGCATTGTGTGGAAAGAGGAGGATGTGGAAGCGGCATGGGATTCAACGCGTCAAGAAGCATTGGCAGCATTTGGCAACGATGGGATTTACATGGAAAAATACATTGAAGAACCACGTCATATTGAAATTCAAATTGCGGGTGATCAATATGGAAATGCTTGTCACATGTCTGAACGTGATTGTTCAATCCAACGTCGTCATCAAAAATTGGTGGAAGAAACACCTTCTCCTTTTATGACCGACGAACTTCGGGAAAAAATGGGACAAGCGGCAATTAAAGCAGCAAAGGCCGTTAAATATGAAGGTGTTGGAACTGTTGAGTTTTTGGTAGATAAAAATCGGGATTTCTACTTCATGGAAATGAATACGCGTATTCAAGTGGAACATACAATCACCGAGGAAGTAATTAATTTTGACCTGATAAAAGAGCAAATTAAAATTGCTGCTGGTGAAAAAATTTCTGGTAAAAATTATTATCCTGTAATGCGTCATGCAATTCAGTGTAGAATCAATGCGGAAGATCCATATGCTGATTTTCGACCTTCACCGGGTAAAATCACAGAATATCATTGTCCTGGAGGTCATGGGGTAAGAATTGACGCACATGTTTATTCAGGATATACGATTCCACCGAATTATGACTCTATGATTTCTAAATTAATTGTTGTCGCACAAACGCGCGAAGAGGCAATTTTGAAAATGAAAAGAGCTTTGGATGAATATATCATTGAAGGTGTAAAAACAACCATTCCTTTTCATCAAAAACTGATGAATAATGAAGATTTTCTGAAAGGAAATTTTACTACAAAATTCATGGAAACGTTTGAATTTTAACTCAAACCCTCTATTTATTCAATAAGCCAGATTTTTCTGGCTTTTTTTTTATAATTTAGATTTAATATTGGCAACTCACATTGTTAATATTCGTTTAACTTTAAAGATGTTTATGAAATATTTTTATTTATCCTTTTTACTTTTGTTTTTCCTTGGGAATTCTAAAATGACAGCGCAACAAATTCAGTTTAATCAAATTGAAAAGTACTGTTCACTAAACGAGTTAATATCAATGTATGAACCTTTATCTGATGAAATTCTAGCGAGAATTGATTTAAATAAAGCGAACAGCCTTTCTCTTATTGACGGTATAGGAGTGTCATTTAATATTACC
>CANLAQ010000091.1 GCA_947488235.1 Flavobacteriales bacterium
CATACCCTTTGCCATTACTTCCATTTGGGGCATATTCTCATCTGCAACCATTTTTCCGTCAATGGATTTCCAAGGCACAAAAAATTGCTTTGGGGAAGTTAAAGAACCATACAACGCATCCCAACCATCTGAGATGATTAACAAGGCATTGTATAGAAATAAAGACGAAATGGTTTGTTTATAGGTTTGTAGTTGGTTGAATGCTGAATGGATGGTAGCATTTTCATCCACCGCATTTTTTAATTCAATAACAACCAAAGGAAGACCGTTAACGAACAATATTAAGTCCGGTCGTTTATTAACGTTATTTTCAATGATGGTAAATTGGTTCACCACCAAAAACTCATTATTGGTTGGGTTCTCATAATCTATAAGCCATACTTTATCACCAACAATTCTGTCTCCTTTTCTGTATTCTACATCCAGACCATCGGTAATGTATTTGTGTACCTGATAGTTGTTTTGGAACAGGTTAGGACTGTCGGTTCTCAATACTTTTTTTACTGCTTCCTCTTGTGCCTCATAAGGAACATTTGGATTAAGTTTTGAGATAGCCGAAAGCAACCTGTTTTTTAGTACCACTTCATTATACTCCCTTTCTTGAGCCATTCCTTCAGGAGAAATGTCAGCTCCGTTGACATAGGAATACCCTAATTCAATGAACTCTTGAATGATGATTTGTTCTATATGGTCTTCGGATATTACTGCCATTAGTTGTTGTTTTCGTTAATTTCTAATTCACCGGAGATGAGTTTTGGGAGTAGGGTATTTCTCAGTGTAGTGAGATTTTCATTTTCATTAGTAAAATGATTGATATTATCATAAATGTTATTTAATTGAATATCAATTTTTGAAAGTATATTGTTAGGAGGTAAAATAAACTTAGTTAATTTTATTACACCCAAACTTAAATTAGCTTGAACCGCTTGAACAATATTTGATTGAGTATCATTTTGAATAAGTGAACTTTGCATCAATATCTTCAAAAAATAACTGCTTATTTTATTTGGACGAATTATTGCAATCGCTTGATTTGTATTAGCTGGTAAAATTTCATTTGTTACAACGGCAACTCTTCCAATTGTTCCTGCAATTGAAAATAAAACATCACCTTTTTTTATTACTGACCTCTTTAATAATAGATTAGTTTCATCATCAATATGAGCAAATTTGGATTTAATAAATGCTCCACTTTCAGTCAAACTTTCAACTTTAATAAAATTTATACCTTGTTCTGTAAATCTTCCACCAATTGTAGTTGGAGTAGTTCCTTTTGTAACAGTTTCTGTCACATCATCAATAGTGACTAATTCCCATCCCTTTGGAATCTCACCTAATTCACTGTCCACCATTTCACCACCGGATGATTTATAAGGTTCTCCTTTTTCGTTGGGGAACTCAAAATCTATGAACCATTGTTTGAAAAGGGTTTGTGCCAGGGTTTCTAATTCTTGATTTATTTTGTTGTTGAGTTCAATTTTATCGTCAAGAGAAGATAGGATTTCTGCGATTGAGGTTTGGGTTGGTAGGTCGGGTAATGAAAACTTCAAATTCTTTACTACGCTTCCTGAAATTTCAGCAAAAGTTGTTCCTGTCCCAAGTCCTTTTATTCTTTCAACATTAGATTTTATTAAGTAATAAACAAAATTATAATCTGCCTTTTCAGGGTTAATTACTAAACTCTTAAAACCTTGATTTGTACATACCTCTTTTTCTGCGATAGCAAGATATCCTATAGGTGCTCTTGATGTTAGTAGAATTGAATTCTTAGGCAATATTCTTGCTGAGGAGTTTTTAAGTCCTAATTCCGTTATGTTTCTTTCTCCTCTCAAAATAAACCTCTTTTTATAATTTGTTAAGTCACGAGGAGTTATCCAAGAAATTTCACCACCATAATAGGAATCTTCTTTAGTAGATGGTGTTCCACCGCCAATAACTTCACAAAAATCTTCAATTTTTAATTCTTTCCACTCACTCATAACTCAATCCCCACTTTTTTAAGGTTAAGTTTAATGCGTTCTTGAAGTTCTATTGATTGTTCAAAATGAGATTTTAGGTTATCTGATATCACGGCAACTTTATCTTCAAATGATATTCCATCGTCTTCTATGTCTTCCGTACCAACATAACGACCTGGCGTTAGAACAAAGTTGTTTTCTTCAACTTCTTTTAATGTTGCTGATTTACAGAACCCTTGAATGTCCTCATAATTTCCATCTTTACTTCTCCAATTGTGGTATACCTCAGAAATTTTAGCAATGTCTTCATCGGTAAATGCTTTATTCTTTCTTGATACTAATGCCCCTGATTTACGAGCATCAATAAACAGGATTTCATTTTTACGGTTTCTGAATTTACCGTTGGTTCTATTGCGTGCCAAAAAGAACAAACAAGCCGGAATCTGAGTATTAAAAAACAATTGAGTTGGTAGGGCAACCATACAGTCCACTACACCATCTAAAATCATATTTTTTCTTATCTCATTCTCTCCACCTGAATTTGAGGTCATCGCACCATTAGCCAATACAATACCGGCAATTCCATTAGGACTTAGTTTGTTTATCACCAATTGTAACCAACCATAGTTTGCATTACTTGTGGGTGGTACACCATACTTCCACATATGAGAATCCTGTAATGATTCACCACCATAATCAGAAATATTAAATGGAGGATTCATAATTGCATAATCCACCTGAAGGTCTTTGTGTCTATCGTTATGAAAGGTATCACCCAATTCAATCTTGGCATCAATCCCACGAATAGCAAGGTTCATTTTTGCCAACTTGTAAGTAGTTGGGTTACTCTCCTGACCATATACGGAGATATCATCTAATCTTCCACCGTGAGCATCAATAAATTTTTCACTTTGAACGAACATACCACCTGAACCGCAACATCCGTCATAGATTCTTCCGTTGTATGGTTCTAACATTTCCACCAATAATTTTACAATAGATTCAGGTGTGTAAAATTGACCTCCACGTTTTCCTTCAGCATCGGCAAACATACCTAAGAAGTATTCATAAACACGACCCAATAAATCTTTGCTGTTCTGACCCGGCTCATTGAATCCAATGTTTCCAATAAGGTCAATCAATTCACCTAAACGTTTTTTGTCTAATGCTGGACGAGCATAATCTTTCGGAAGAACTCCTTTTAAGTTTGGGTTTTCCTTTTCAATGGCATCCATCGCATCATCAATATCCTTACCAATAGTTGGAAGTTTTGCTCTTTCATATTGTAGGTACTTCCAACGTGCAGTTGGTGGTACGAAAAATACGTTCTCTGCCAAGTACTCGTCTTTATCTTCTTCGTCGGACAATTTATCTTCCTGTAACTTTGAATGTAATTCTTCAAAACTATCGGAAATGTATTTTAAGAATATTAACCCTAACACGATATGTTTATACTCTGCCGCATCCATATTGTTGCGGAGTTTATCAGCGGTTGCCCAAAGGGTCTTTTCTAAATCTTGAATCATTAGGGGTTAGTTTAGTTTATTATTATTTATTTAACCTCAAACATATTCCACATTAGTTTTCTAAAT
>CANLAQ010000092.1 GCA_947488235.1 Flavobacteriales bacterium
TGTGCAACTTTTCCTATTACTTTTGACATTGCTTATGTATTTATTAAATAGCTATTTAGGTTAATGAAAACAGTGTGTAAAAACACCTCTTTTTTCCGAGTGCAAATATAAATCTTTAAAATATAAAATCAAGATAATTTTTATAAAAATATTGACTTATTTGACTTCAATAGATTAAAAAAAAGTACAGTTCAGTTCTGGTATGAAAAATAAAAACCACCCCTGCATAAGGATGGTTTTTTGTGACTATCAGAAATGTTTCAATTAATTAAGCGTCTCAGGATACTGGACTTTATATTTCCCTAGATCAACGGGTCTGAATGTTGAACCGTATTTAGCGTTGATGGCTTCCATAAATTTGTTTGCGATTAGTGCGTATCCTCTTGGACTTGGATGAACGCCATCCATCGAGAATGCACCGCCTACAGCATAACTAGATGAAAGATGATAATTATCGAAACGGATTCCGCCATTAAATACTTGACTTAAAGCAGCATTTGCATCAACAAAAGCTAAGTTTTTGGAAGTCGCTAATGCTTTAATCGTTACATTGTAAGCGTCTGTTGCGGCTTTTAATTCTGCCACTTCGTTTTTAGATAAAACCCATCGATCAGATAATGGTCCTGCTGCAGTACCATTTCCAGCCGCTATAAATGACTGCGCACTTGTTCCTTGTGAGCTTAACACAATGTAGTCTTGACTGGTAGTTAATCTCATTTTAATCAAAGCCGGATTCAGTGAGGTAATATCAGTAAGATATTCATCAACCATTACGACAGGTTTCTTTTTACCCTCAGTAAAAACTATGGCTCTTTGCACCCTTTCCTCTTCAGTAATCAACCCTAAATTCTTAGCTGCCTGAAGACCACCATTGTACGCAGTATATCCTGCGTTTAGTTGATCTGCTTGGGCTTGAGTCAATTCTGGAATTGGATTATATCCTACTGTGGTAAAAAAAGGAATTGTATTTACATAAGGAATGTTAGCAACAACACCCTTTGCTCCTGAAGCAGTTAAGCTTTCAACTAAGTAAGTATAAGTAGCATCGAAACCTGCCCCTGGAGGTCCAGCAGAAGGTGTAATATCACTTCCGTATACTGGATCTTGAGCGACATTCATTCCGCCAGCCGTTGCATATCCTAAAACATCATTATTTCCAATCCAAAGTGAAAAGAATGTTGCATTTTGTGCTACTGCATCTGCCAAAATCGAAGTCCCTGGAGAAGAAGCAAAACGAACAAAATAAGGATTCGCTGTTGGTGGCACTGCAAAAAGACCGCTGATATTTCCATAACCTGGTGCTAACAAATGAAAACTTTTTGCTCCCGGAACACCCATATTATTGTATGGACCAGCTAAAGAGGTTGAAGGATCTGCTACTTCTGTGGTAGGTGGCCCTGCAACTGCTGCTGCTGGAGAAGCTGAATTTCCGGTGAAATATAATCTTGGTCCAAAACCAGGTCTTTGTGTGCCTCCAAATAAAATTCCTCCGATATTATCTTTCATCAATGGAATCTTAAATTCTCCTCCGCCAACTAATGAAAATTGTTGCGCCAATATGTTCGTGTATGACCCTTGCTGTCCTGCTATAAAAAGTGCACCATCGCTATAACCTGCAGTAAGTGAGTTTCCTAGAGCAACATATTTTGTAAAATCGGCCGAGCCAGCAGTAACTGGCACTTCAACAGGTGTTGTGTCGTCGTCGTCGTTACTGGAGCATGCTATAAAGGTTAACGAAACCAATACTAGCCATTTGAAATTTTTTATCATGATTGAAATAATTTTAAATATTGATTTAATAAATAATTAAGGATTGATGGTCCATGAAGCATACCATATTTGACCTATGGCTCCAGCTCCTATTACTTGGATGTAATCTTTTCCAAATATATTGTTGCCGCCCACTTTCAGTACAGATTTTAATACTGGGATTGCATAATTAATTTGCGCATCAAAAACGGTGTTTTCTGGAACCATTCCGTCTCCAAAATTTGACTCCCAAAGGTATTCTTTATTCCATCTTACGTTGGTGTTAAAACCAAAGTTTTTGAAAAGTTTATCATTACCGAGTGATCCTTTTATTCTATGTTTTGGTGTATTAAATCCTGCAATAAAAGAAGGATCTTTTTCCTGGTCGAATTCGAAATCGGCAAAATTATAATTAACACTTACCTCAAAATTCTTGTATACTTTTTTGCCTAAACCAATACCAAATCCGACAGAAGTTACTTGCGTTTGAGAATTTGTATAAACATTGTACTCTCTTCTATCTTTATTAGCAATCGCGGTTATAGCATTAGGATTGGTGGAAATTTGATCTACATCTCCATAATAAGGAGCAAATACCCTTGCTTGGTTTAGGAAATCATTGTATAAATTATAGTAACCATTGATATCTATTGATAAATCATTATTAATTACAGAACGATATCCTATTTCAAAAGCTTGTACTCTTTCCGGTTTTACTAATCCAATACTCGCCACTTGTAAATTTGTGGCTGCAATTGCTGGGGATTGGCCACTGGAGATTGCATTATCAAAAGCTATAACAGATTCTTTAGTAAAAGAGTTTTCATACGCTTGTGTACCTGTCATTGTTACTTGTGTAGCGCCATTTAATATTTCTTGCCCAGCTGCGGATATCTCTCCACTTCCATTAAAGTTATCGCCGCGGATTTCCGAATAGCGCTCTAAATTATCTGGAGCAGATCCGATTAAAGCGTATGGGCCTACATCTAAACCGATGTATTGATCTTGAGTGGTTGGGTTTCTAAATCCTGTTTGATAGGAAGCTCTAATGTTATGTCTTTTGTTGGCTCCGGCAGAATATACAAACGATATTCTAGGTGAAATAAATCCTTCAAAGTTTTGGCTTTTATCGTAACGTACCGAACCGGTAAACTTCAATCGATCTTCTTTCAAAAACTTTTTAGTCAATTGAGTGTAAACTCCAAATTCGTTATAGGTAATTTTCCCATCACGGTCTGTGAATATACTTCCATTAGAATTCATTTCGTATTGACGTAATGAACCTCCTAGTTGAATTTCAGCAAACTTTATTTTCTCTTTGAAATTATAGTTGGCATCAGAATGGTAAATCCTCGATTGATCTTCGAATTTTGCTCCTCCAGTAATTGGATTCGAATTTCCGATTACTTTAGCCAATGCATTATTATAATCTGCTGTTCCTGGCAAGAACCGCGGACTATTCGGTTGCGACGATCCATCTGGGTTTAAAATATTGCTTAGAGGTAAAGGTAAAAGTGGCGATATATTGTAATCTGCAAAATTTCTCGCGTAGGCAGATGCATTACTAGGATTAAAACCTAATACAGCACTAGAAAGTTGAAAAGCTCTCGCATAATCTGTAAACCAATTGGCATTACTTTTCCATTCTTCATTTACTTTCAATCCAGCAAAAGTCATATTGTATGAATTTCCGGCATCTTCCGTAACCATATATCCTCTCACAAAGAAATTATTTGACTTTACTTCAATTTTATTTTGGTTCATGAAGAAGCTTTTTAATGCATA
>CANLAQ010000093.1 GCA_947488235.1 Flavobacteriales bacterium
TATTCTTTACAGATACAACATCAAGAATTTAATAATCAGCTAAGTGACAAGATAAAATTAAACAAATTCATATCTGATCTCTGGCCACTTGTTTATATTTTAAGTGATGATTTAAATAGGGAAGCATACATAGGTGAGACTACTGACGCTGTATCTCGAATGTTAGCTCATTTAAAAAATGATAAGAAAAGGCGTCTTTCGGTGGTACATCTTATTACAAGCGAGGTGTTCAATAAATCAGCAACTTTAGATATTGAATCAAACTTAATTAGATATTTTTCAGGTGATGGTTTGTTTACTTTAATAAATGGAAATCTAGGTATTGCAAATCACACGTATTATCAGAAGAATGAAATTTATTGGAATCTTTTTAAAGATCTTTGGAAACGTTTACAAAAAGAAGGTCTTGCAAAAAATTCACTCGAATTTATAGACAACTCAGATCTATTTAAGTACTCGCCATTTAAAGCGCTCACTGGTGAACAAATGGAAAGTATTATTCTAGTCATGAAATCACTACTTGATAAGGATAAAAATACAATAGTTATTGAAGGTGGAGCAGGAACAGGGAAAACAATATTGGCAACCTATCTTTTCAAGTTACTGAATTCTGATCTTGATGTTTTTACATTTAGGGAATTTGGGGATAAAACACTGGAAATACTTGAGTTAGCTGAAAACTTAAAAAATAAATACCCCAATCCCCAAATGGGTTTAGTGATACCTATGAGCTCATTTCGGCAAACAATTAAAAAAGTATTTAGTAATGTTAAAGGACTAAATGCCAAAATGGTTATAGGTCCTGCAGAAGTTACTGATAAAAGTTATGATATATTAATTGTTGATGAATCTCATCGATTGAGAAAGCGAGTAAATCTTGGTGCTTATTTTGGGGCCTTTGATAAGGCAAATGAAAAATTGAAATTTGATAAATACAAGGGGAATGAATTAAACTGGGTTTTGAAACAATCAACGAATCAGATATTTTTTTATGATGTCAATCAGTCCATTAAGCCATCCGATGTTGATGCTGATGACTTTAAAGATTTAAAATCAAAAAAATCTACTGTTGTTCATCGCATAAAATCGCAAATTAGGGTTTCAGCTGGAACTGATTATGTTGGGCTGGTAAATACCCTGTTGAGTCATAACAATAATTTTGTTTCAAAGCTTCATCAATTTAAGAACTATGAATTTTATCTATTTGATAATATAGGTCAAATGATTAAACTTATTAATCAACGAAATAGTGAATATGGTTTATCTAGGTTAGTCGCGGGTTATTCGTGGAAATGGATTTCAAAAAATGGAGCTCAATATGATATTGAAATCCAGGGCTTACAATTAAAGTGGAATAGTGTAAATACTGATTGGGTTAATTCGCCAAATGCTATTAATGAAGTCGGTTGTATTCATACCACGCAAGGATATGACTTGAATTATACTGGTATCATTTTTGGTAATGAAATTTCCTTTGATAAGAAAACAAAAGCTATTAAGATAGTAGAGGAAAATTACCAAGACAAAAACGGTAAGAATTCAATACAAGATCCAAATCAACTTAAAGAATATATTCTAAATATTTATAAAACACTTATGCTTAGGGGTATAAGAGGTACCTTTATTTATGCATGTGATCCAAATTTACTTGAGTACTTCAAAATGTATATTCCACTCTTTAATGCTTATCAATTTAATGAAACAATCAGTATAGCTGCTGAATAGATCTTATTAAAAAAACACTTACAATACAGCTAAACACCCATCATGATTTCCGGCATCTACGAAGAAATTGTAACGAAACTCGTCAAAAACAAGATTGAGCAATTAGATCCGGATAAGTTTTATATCAAAGAAGTTCCCATTGACAAGGCTGAGGCATCTGAAATGCTCACCCTTCGGCTTTCTCAAACCATCAAATACGCACTCAACACACTAAAAGGGTACAATGTTCTTGAGCAACAAATTGATATTGCAAACAAGATCATTCATTTTTTGAGGGATGAGATCAAGCGAGAGGAGTTCAATCAAGATATAATTGCTACAGAAGGGAAAATCCTAAAGGCAGTATTTGAAAAGGTCGATGCTCACTTCAGCGATCTGGATCTTCACCTAAAAGAAATTACTCCATACACAAGATTGTCGCATAGCGAATTGTTTACAGGTGGCAACAGCGATACTACTTTAGAAAGTGAGCTAAGGAAAGAAATTCTTTCTTCAAACAGGATCGATCTTTTGGTGTCTTTCATCAAGTGGAAAGGGATCATTATTCTGGAGAATGCATTAAGAAAGTTTACTAATTCTGGTGGTAAACTGAGGGTAATCACCACTACCTATATGGGGGCTACGGATTATAAGGCCATAGAGTTGCTCTCCTCTCTCCCCAATACGGAAGTACGGATATCATACAATACCGGCAACGAAAGGCTGCATGCAAAAGCATATCTCTTTTTCAGGAATACTGGTTTCCATACCGGATACATCGGTTCTTCAAATTTTTCGAGGTCAGCTTTGACCGATGGGTTAGAATGGAACCTAAAAGTAACAACCAAAGAGGTTTCTCATATCATCGATAAATTTCAAAAAACATTTGAAAGCTACTGGCAGAGCAACGACTTTGAATTTTTTGATCCAGCATTGCATGGAGAAAAACTAAAGACCTCCTTGAGCCAAGGCAAATCATCTAAGGGATATGAGCTCAATACTGCTTACTTTGACATCAAACCATTTCCCTACCAGAACGAAATATTGGAAAAGCTTTTGGCAGAAAGAACCATTCACAATAGGCATAAAAATTTAGTTGTAGCGGCTACTGGAACTGGCAAAACAGTCATTTCTGCTTTTGACTACAAGGCATTTGTAAATGAAAGGCCTACTGCCCGATTGTTGTTTGTTGCACATAGAAAGGAAATCTTACAACAAGCAAGGGCTACGTTTCAAGGGATCTTGAAAGACATTAATTTTGGAGAATTATGGGTAGATGGCGAAGAGCCTACTCGATATGAACATGTTTTTGCCTCCGTCCAGACTTTGAACAATCGCATTGATTCACTTTCTCTGAGTCCTTCATATTATGATTTTATCATCATCGATGAAGTTCACCATATAACAGCTAACAGTTATCGCCCCATCATACGGCATTTTGAACCTACGATTTTGTTAGGCCTTACCGCTACTCCTGAACGCATGGACGGTGGAGACATTTTGGAGGATTTCGGTGGAAGGATAGCTGCAGAAATAAGGCTGCCCGAAGCATTAAACAGGAAGCTTCTCAGTCCGTTTCAATATTTTGGTATCACTGATAATGTCGATCTTAGCACTATTCGCTGGGAGAAGGGAAAGTATGTAGCAAGTGAACTCACTTCCGTTTATACCGCAAACGATCGCCGGGTAAAAGATATCCTTCAGGCCCTGGATAAATATGTCAAGGACATGCAAGAAGTAAGGGCGCTGTGCTTCTGTGTCTCGATTGAACATGCCCAATTCAT
>CANLAQ010000094.1 GCA_947488235.1 Flavobacteriales bacterium
ACAAAAGATCCCTCTGGGATCATGAGATGAAGTTTTTGCCTTATATCTATACTTACTGACATGTTTATTTAGTTGTCTTTTAACGGCGAAATATACCGTTAAATCAAATTTAGTTAAACTTATTTATTTAATAAAATATAGTTATTACGGCAAATATCGCCGAGATATTGATTTTTATTAAACTTATGCTAAGCTAGCTAGATTCTGATCTGCAATTAGCTTACTCTTCCAATTCTGCTTGATATGCTCGCTGAGACGCTTAGCTGTGTCAAGTTTGGTCACCCGGATATACTTCAGAAATGATCTTTCGGTTTTATGACCCGTAATGCGCATCAAGTCAATGGTAGGAAATCCCTGAAGATAGAAATTGGTGGCAAATGATCTCCTTGCCGTATGACTTGATACCAATTGCCAGAGTTTATTCTTGGGCTTGGAACTCAGTCGACCAACTTCATTCAGTTCGGCCAGTTTGCACACCTCTTTTATATACTCATTGAATTTTTGATTGCTGATTGTTCTTGGAAGCATATTGCTGTTGTGCTGATACTTCTCAAAGATTTGAATAATCACAGGATTGCATGGAATGATCACAAGCTCCTTGGTCTTCTGGGTGATCACCTTGATAAAATATTCATCATCAATCTTGACAATATTCTCCTGCTTGATATTGCTGAAATCAGAAAACCTTAATCCAACCCATGCACCAAAAATGAAAAGGTCCCTTACCTGGTCTAACTTTTTGTTATCGATTTGAACACTATTGATCTTATGCAACTCATCCTCCGTGAGGTAGACATGCTCAGTTTCTTCCTCTTGGAAAAAGAATTTCTTGTGTCGAAACTGCATATTATCCGTATAGCCAAGATCCACGGCTTCCCCCATAAAAACTTTTAGAATGGATACATCCTTGGCAATTGAATTGGTGGAAAGCTTTTTTATCTTTTTGAGGTAGGATACATAGGCATAAAAGAAATCGAGATTGATGGTATCGAAATCAACTTTTGACTTACTGTATACGGCATAGTCCTTGAGGTGTTTCAAAACAGCATGATAGTTTTTCAGACTGCTCTTGCTTTTGTCTCTGCCCCGGAATTTAATTTCTCCTTCCACAAATCTATTACCCAAAGTAAAAAGAGTGGGCTTGCTTGACTTTTCTTTTTCCGGGTGATGATTCCTGTCAACAAATTGAACCATCGCTTCCTTCAAAATCTCAGGTTCTGGTATCCCATCTTTTAAAGATTCGCTATATGTTCTATAACAGATTCTTTCGAGGTTTTCTAACAGATCATTCAATGCAAACTTGCCATCCTCGGTGGTGGTTTGCTTGTTTTTTACGCGCTGCTTCTTCTCATTCCAATCGGACGGTTTTATGGCTTGACCGAATGAAAAGAACAATCGTCTCCCCTGGTATACAAATTGGAGATAGATCAAAGAATAGCCTGTGGCGTCTTCTGGCTTAAGTCTGAAATGGACAACTGGTTTGCGTGGCATGGGTTGGTGTAGGATTTGTACACCAAGTTACGAGGTTTCACTAAAAGTTTCACTACGTCTGTTATTCTTTGTTATTAAAAATAACAGTTAAATACTTATATCATTCATTATCAATATTTTATAATTTTTATTGATATTTAAGATTACAGATAAAACCCAAAGGTTCGTGTTCTCCCCCTACAGCAACATCAAACCTCTATCAGACTGTTTTTCAGTTGGGTAGAGGTTTATTTTTTTGTAACAGGGGACCCTACATATGTAAATAGCTGATTTATGGTTGAATTATATCGGCTGTCATTGGATATTCTCTAATATTCTTAATAAATCTTCGTTTAAATATAATTTTTCTTTCCCCACTCTTACAGACTTCAAAAATCCATGTTCTTCCAATGCGATTAAATAGTTTCCAACAGTCTTTGGGTTTCCAATGCTTTCGTCAATCAAATGCTGGCGTTTGGTATATGGCAAGCGGAACAAAATTTCAATCAAGTCTTTGGAATAAATTTTTGGCAATTTCTTTTTTATTTCCTCAGTTGTACTTGCCATAATTGAAGTGATTCTATTAAGCCGTTCTAATCCTTTAATGGAAGTTTCTTCAATCATATCCAACATGTACATGATGTAATTTTCCCAATCATTTTTCTCAGTTACATCTCTCAAACTCGTGTAGTATGATGTTTTGTTTTTGATGATGTATTCACTTAAATAAATTGCAGGCGTGTCAAGCAAGCCTGCAATTTTTAAATAGAGTAGTAATAAAATTCTTCCTGTTCTTCCGTTACCATCTGAAAAAGGGTGAATTGCCTCAAACTGATAATGCATTAAAGCCATCTTTATCAATGGGTCAATTTTTTGATTCCCTCCTTCATAGAAAGTTGGTTCGTTTATAAATTTTTCTAAATTCGCTAACTTTTCACGAATTATAATTTCTCCACTTGGTGGGGTGTAAATCACTTCACCTTTGGTATTACTCAAAGTAGTACCAGGTGTTTTCCGAATCGCAGCGTTGTTTTGTTTGATGCATTGAACAATTTTAATGCAAAGATTTGTCGTGATGAACGGTTTGGTTTTTAGCTCTTCTAGTCCCATCCAAACTGCCTCTTTGTAACTTAAAACTTCTTTTATTGGTGAGTTGTCGGTTTTTTTGTCCGCAACCATCGATTTGTAAAGCTCATCGTTAGTGGTTAGAATATTTTCAACTTCTGAGCTAGCCTTTGCTTCCTGCAAATAAATTGTGTCTAAAAACAGGGTTGGATTGGGTAAATTCATCAATGTTCCGTTCAGTTGAGCCAATGCTCTGCCTGCCGAAATCGTCTTGCGAAGTATATTTTTTGTTTCAATATCTCCCTTTGGCGGTAGCAGAGGTAAGTCATTGTATGGTATTTTACGGTCAAATTTTGCCATAATATTCAATTGTAAATTTTACGCTCATCTTTTATACGAGGGTAAATTTAATGATTTTTTACTCTCGTTGAATAAACAGGAGTAAAATTTACCCCCGTTCAAATGTGTTTTATCCTTCATCCATCATCACATATTCAACCAAGGTTTGATAGAACCGGTGAAATGCTGAAATCCATTGGTAATGCTCCCCCTGATAATTGGCACTTGCAATACTGGGTCGACCTTCCGGGGCAATGGATATTGATTTAAAAAGCGCAGCATGAGCATCAAGCCATTGAGGCACTGAAATATTTGTTCTTAAATCAGCAAGCCCTATGAGAAACTACCCGAGCGCTCAGTAAAGATTGGCGATCTTGATCATGATTTCCTTGAATTGATGTTGCAATACGATGTTGAAGTCCGCTCTTCCCTTTATCTGGGATACACGGGTTACGGCAATGTTTTTGCCCTGTTCATCAA
>CANLAQ010000095.1 GCA_947488235.1 Flavobacteriales bacterium
AAGCCGATACCAAGGGATTTAAAAAAAGTAGACCAAGTGCCGTCAAATGAACATTTGACCATGCAAGTCGCCAGGCAAGTGTATGGCTTGAATACAGCCGAAAATGCCATGATATTTTTCAAAGATGGTTCTCCCGCATACATTACAAAACGATTTGATGTTAAAGAAGATGGAGCCAAATGGGGGATAGAAGATTTTGCAACATTGTCCGGCAAAACCAAAGTCAATGCCGGACCTAATTTCAAATATGAATACAGTTACGAGGAAGCCGGATTGTTGATTCAGCAATATGTATCAGCATGGCGCATTGAAATTGAAAAATATTTTTCGTTGGTACTTTTCAATTTTCTGTTTTCAAATGGCGATGCTCACTTGAAAAATTTCTCATTAATTGAATCCTCCAAAGGGGATTATTTCTTGAGTCCTGCATATGATTTGTTGAATACCAAAATGCATGCGGATGATTCAGTTTTTGCACTCGACAAAGGATTATTTGCGGATGACTTTAAAAGCGAGCAATTCAAAAAAAACATGCATCCCCATAAAATCGACTTTGAAGAATTTGGGAAGAGAATTGGTATTTCAGATAACCGAATTGAAAAATTAATGCGTCCATTTTTGGAGAAGCAACCGCTAATGGAATCATTAATAACGCGTTCTTTTTTGACTGAAACCAATAAGCGAGGATATTTGATGATGTATCAAACAAAAAGAAATTATCTTCTTGGTTAAAACGACCAGATAATCCCTATTTAAATTCTGGAATATTTCCCTAATTAAATAGCCCTGAATCTATAACCATGTTTCACATGGCTGGTTTAGGAATTTTTATTCATTGGGGCATGGCCGCTTTTAGTGGTGTGGGAGATTTATCTTGGAGTATGCTTGCGAATCAGCTGTTATGCGATGTTATATCCACTTATAGGTGGAGTAGGATCATTTTCTTTAATTCTTTTTCTACAAATTTGTTCAACCTCAAATACATTGGAAATTTCTGTAATATAAATAACATCGGGGACATATCTGTCTGGTTCGTTTTTTCTACTTACCATTCTACCCGTTCTCATTTGAAGTGAAATGTTACCTTTATGGGCGTTGCCATTTAATTCAATTTCGCCAGAGAACTGTTCCCAATCTATGGATCTTATATTCCCATTTTGGTAATGTACCAATCTTGTAGGAGTGCCTACAAAATAACCTCCCTTTTTAAATAGTGAATAGATTCCCCAAGAAAGCATACTGATACCAATGAGCACAAAAACTGCTATTATTATTGCTAGCATTAAGATAGAATCTAAATCATCAGGACTAGCAACAGTAGGGACGCCATTTAATTCATAATGGACTTCCTCACCTTGAAACAATGGACCCAAAAAGGTAAATACAAATATGCTTGTAAATGCTGTCCATACAACTCCAAAAAGAATGATAGAAATTGAATTTTTACGTGGCTGAGCACGACCCGCTTTTACAGCAAAGTCTTTCTTTTCAGAACCAATCGCAGCGTTTAAATCTGGAGGTAATGTAATGTTTTCAGTCATATTTGTGAAACTATATATAAAATGTTAAGCATGACACAATTTCGCAAATTTATAAATATACACCCATAATAAGGATGGCCATTTCTATTTGATCTATTTTGATTCGCTTTCGCCCCAATAGTTAACAATTCGTTATTCCAACGCTCACAATTTGTTAAGCAAGCAAAAGATTTGTTCTTCATCCATAATAGTAGTTTCGTCCTTAAAACTAATTAATGGCAGCTCTAGGGCCTTAGCTGTTTTAGTTTTACTCCATTAATCTTATAAATTTTACACAATGAAAATTGTATTAAGGCGGAACAGCTTTATCTGTGTTGTTCTTTTGCTTCTGTTGGGGATTTCTTCTATAAGTTTTTCCCAAACAAACGCAACTGTAACCGGTATTGTGAATAACGAAGCAGGAGGGCTAATAGCTGGCGCCACCATTACCGCTGTGAATGAAATTCAAAGCACCACACAATTTACCACCATCACAAGCAACACAGGTGAATTCAGTTTTAGTCAACTTACTGTTGGTGCCAAATACCGGTTTATTGTGTCTTATACTGGGTATAAGGAACAAGTAATACGCAATTACGCAGTAAAAGTTTCTGGGAATACAGCAATTAAGGTGACACTGGCTGTTTCAAATACCGAATTGGATGAGGTTATCGTAGTAGGTTATGGTACACAGAAAAGAATAAATGCAACCGGTGCTGTAGACCAGATTACTTCAAAAAATTTGGAGAACAGACCAGTAACCAATCTTACCCAAGGTTTACAGGGGATGCTTCCTAACTTAAATTTGAGAATGTTGGATGGCAAACCAACGCAGTCGCCCTCCTATAATATAAGGGGTACTACTTCCATTGGGCAAGGGGGTAACGCGCTTATTTTAATTGACGGTTTCGAGGGAGATCCAAGTCTTTTAAATCCTAACGATGTTGAAACCGTGTCAATATTAAAAGATGCAGCGTCCGCAGCAATATATGGAGCAAGAGGTGTATTTGGAGTAGTACTCATCACTACTAAAAAAGGGTCTAAAGGCCGTACAAATGTTACTTATTCAAGTAATTATGCCTTAAAATCTCCAGTTACCACACCTGATTTTGTGACAGATGGTTATCTATGGTCAAAGATGTTTGCAGAAGCGTTTATAAACGGTGATGGTGCATTTCCACAAAATGCCAACAAGACTCAAAAATTTTCCCAAGCATATCTTGATGAATTTAAAAGAAGATCTGAGTCGGGTCAACCATACAAAACAGTTGAAATTGATCCTGTAACAGGTGAGTACACTTACTACGGAAGTGTAGACTATTATGCTGAATTGTACAAAAGAAATACAGCTGCTTTTGAAAATAATTTATCAGTCAGCGGGGGAGGAGACAAATCAACGTTTTTGGTATCGGGTCGTTTTCTCAAACAAGATGGTTTGTTTAAATACAACAGCGATGACTATGACACGAAGAATTTTAGGGCAAGGGGTTCAATTGAAGCCTTCCCATGGCTGACTGTAGAAAACAACACTGACTATTCCGTATCTAATTATCACAACCCAATTAACGTGGGCGAAGGTGGTGGAATATGGAGAAATATTGCAGATGAAGGAAAACCTACCATGCCGCTGTTTAACCCGGATGGTTCGTTAACTTTTGCATCCGCGTATACAATAGGGGATTTTTTTTATGGTAAAAATGGATTTGATACACGTAATGAAGTAATTAGAAACATCACTGGTTTAAGAAGCAGGTTCTTCGACAACAAGCTTAGGGTAAATGTTGATTTTACTTTTCGGAATACAAACGCAAACAGGTATCAAAAACG
>CANLAQ010000096.1 GCA_947488235.1 Flavobacteriales bacterium
TGAAGCGATTTCTATTGATGGAGCCAATTTTACCGAAAGCTATTTGGCTATTCAAAAAGTGGTGAAAACAATACGCGAAGAACGCAGACCATTTTTGGTGCATGCAAAAGTACCGTTGTTGAATCACCATACTTCTGGTGTTCGTATGGAATGGTATCGGGATGATTTGGAAGAAGCGCAATCGCGTGATCCATTTCCAGTATTGCAAAAGCAATTGATAGAAGCAGGATTTACTAATGAAGAAATTCATATTTTAGAGAAATTGGCTGTGACCAAAGTGAAATCTGATTTCGAAAAAGCACAAAAAGCAGAAGATCCAAAACCCGAAGATTTATTTACTCATGATTTTGCGCCAACACCAATTACAGAGGAAGTTGGAGAAAGAAATCCGCAACGCGAAGAAAAAGTGGTGATGGTAGATTGTGCTTTGTTTGCTGTTCAAGAATTGATGAAAACTCACAAGGAATGTTTGCTGTACGGGCAAGATGTAGGTGGTAGACTGGGAGGAGTTTTTAGGGAAGCAGCGACTTTGGCTCAGGAATTTGGAGACGAACGCGTTTTTAACACACCGATTCAAGAAGCTTTTATTGTGGGGTCAACTGTTGGTATGTCAGCTGTGGGCTTGAAGCCAATTGTTGAAGTACAGTTTGCCGATTATATTTGGCCGGGCTTAAATCAATTGTTCACGGAAGTAAGCAGGTCCAGTTATTTGACTAATGGAAAATGGCCGGTTAGTATGATTTTGCGTGTACCAATTGGCGCTTACGGCAGTGGTGGCCCTTATCACTCTTCTTCGGTGGAAAGTGTACTGACCAATATTCGCGGTATAAAAATAGCATATCCAAGCAACGGAGCCGATTTAAAAGGATTGCTAAAAGCAGCGTATTACGACCCGAATCCGGTGGTCATTTTGGAGCATAAAGGATTGTATTGGAGTAAAGTAAATGGTACAGATGCTGCCAGAGTAAACGAACCAAGTGAAGATTACATCTTACCTTTTGGAAAAGCGAATATCGTGCAAGAAATATGGGAGCAGCAAAGTCAGGAAACCATCTCGGTAATCACATACGGAATGGGAGTACATTGGGCTTTGAATGCTTCCGAAAAAATAAAAAGTCAAGTGGAAATTATCGATTTACGAACACTGTATCCTTTAGACGAAGAAGCGATTTTTAAATCGGTTAAAAAGTCTAAAAAGTGTTTGGTTGTAACAGAAGAGTCAACTAATAATTCCTTTGCGAGAAGTTTGGCAGGGATTATTCAGGAGAAATGTTTTAAATTCCTTGACGCTCCTGTAATGGTTATTGGTTCTGAAAATATGCCAGCTATTCCATTAAATAGTACTTTAGAATTTACAATGATTCCGAACGCGGATAAAGTAAAAGTGAAGATGGAGGAATTGATGAATTATTAGTGTTCAGTTGCAGTTTTCAGCGTAAATGTCAATTTATTCTTTGTCATTTTCTCTTTTTGTCATTCCGTGGAACGAAGACAAACTAGCTAAGCGAACTGGCGTAAGCTAATCTCATCATGAATGTCAATTGCAATGTCAGGATTTTCACTTCAATCTGGGCTAGCAGAATGCACTCAAATAATAAACCGTAGCATCTCTGTTACGATTTTTATTTTTTCTGCCAACTGCTACTGAATACTGTCTACTTCTTTTGGGGTGGATATTGAGCTAAAATTTTAGTTACAAATTCTTTAATGACTTCGTCTTTTTTATGGGTGTCTTTTGTCAAAACACCCTCGCCTTCACCTTGCCAAATCAATTCTTTTTTCTTAGCATCAATTAAATCAATATATAGAGTTCCTTGTGAATAGCTATTTACAGTAGTGTTTCCTCCCCATATCCAAGGATTCCAACCCAAGCCCCAACCATAACCCCAGCCCATATTGAATTGGTTGACATCGACTTGTTCTCTTTCCTTAGTAAAAAAATTAATTAATAAATCAGGGGTTTCACTTTTCGTAAATCCTTTAGATGTCATGATTTCATCTATTGCATAGAGGATTCTTTTTTTATCTAAATCTGAAATTTCTACTTTATCTATACCAGACTTATAAAACGCATAGGTTTTGAATTGAGAAAAATCAACTTTTTTGTCATAATCGGAGTTCACATTTACGGAACTACAAGCCGAAAGAAGTAGAATAAAAACCGAAATTAGGAGGAACTTTTTCATAATTGTGAGTTTTGGTTAAAATAAATTATCGTCAACCATATTAGGGATGGTAACTTTTAATAAAGGTTGCGTCTCCATAGCTCTTTTTATGGCAAAAACTGCCCCTTCATTTCTAGCCCAATTTCTTCTTGAAATTCCGTTATTAACATCCCAAAAAAGCATTGATTCTAAACGCTTTGACGCTTCTTTTGTCCCGTCAAGAACCATACCAAAACCACCATTAATTACTTCGCCCCAACCAACTCCGCCGCCATTGTGAATAGAAACCCAAGTTGCTCCACGGAAACTGTCACCAATGACATTTTGAATTGCCATATCGGCAGTAAAACGAGATCCGTCATAGATGTTGGATGTTTCTCTATAAGGCGAATCGGTTCCGGAAACGTCATGATGATCTCGACCTAAAATTACATATCCAATTTCACCTTTTGCAATCGCTTGATTAAACGCTTCAGCAATTTTGATTCTGCCTTCGGAATCAGCGTATAAGATTCTTGCTTGAGAGCCTACGACCAATTTGTTTTCTTGTGCGCCTTTTATCCATTGGATATTATCAGCCATTTGTTGTTGAATTTCTTCCGGTGCTGTTTTCATCATTTCTTCTAAAACGGCACAAGCAATCGCATCTGTTTTGGCTAAATCTTCTGGATTTCCGGAAGCACAAACCCAACGGAATGGGCCAAAACCATAATCAAAACACATAGGACCCATAATATCTTGTACATAACTTGGATATTTGAAATCAATATGATTTTGTGCCATTACATCTGCGCCAGCACGTGATGCCTCAAGTAAGAACGCATTACCGTAATCAAAGAAATAAGTTCCTTTTGCGGTATGTTTATTAATAGCATTTGCATGACGGCGTAATGTTTTTTGAACTTCTTCTTTGAATTTTTCTGGATTGTTTGCCATTAAGTCATTTGATTCTTCAAAAGAATAACCAATAGGATAATACCCTCCAGCCCATGGATTGTGTAGTGAAGTTTGGTCTGAACCTAAATCAATATGTAGATTTTCTAAATCAAAACGCTCCCAAACTTCAACTATATTCCCCAAGAAAGCAATAGACACTACTTCTTTTTCATGAAGCGCTTTTTTGACTCTTGGAA
>CANLAQ010000097.1 GCA_947488235.1 Flavobacteriales bacterium
CCTGCATCTAGGTAGGAAAATAAATCGTGAGAAGTTCCATTGATATCAGTCAATGTGAAATTGTTTACAACTGTTCCTACAGGAGTTTGAGCTTGAAACGACCCAAATCCAGCTAGAAGCGCTGCACTAAGTATAAGTTTTTTCATGTTAAAAAATTTAGTTTTCGTAAATTTAGCATAAAGTTTTGAATATGCGAAAAAACATTGTGTTTTTTTCTGGTGCTGGAATGAGTGCGGAAAGTGGAATAAATACGTTTCGTGATTCAGGTGGTTTATGGGAACAATATTCAATTGAAGAGATTGCTACAACTCAGGCATGGAAGTTAAACCCTACTCTTGTAACTGAGTTTTATAATCAGCGTCGCAAACAGATAATCGAAACAAATCCTAATGCTGCGCATAATCTCATTGCTGAACTGCAAAACACATTTACTGTTCATGTAATTACTCAAAATATCGATGATTTGCACGAACGTGCAGGTTCAAGAGACGTTTTACATTTGCACGGAAATATTCGATTTGCTAAATCCTCGGGTCCAAATCCAGAAAATCAATATTATCCGATTTCAGGATGGAAATTAACAGAAAGTGATTTCTGTAATGAAGGTTTTCGATTACGTCCGCATGTAGTTTGGTTTGGTGAATCTGTCCCTAATTTTGATAAAGCAATTGAACTCATTGAAAAGGCAGATTACTTTGTGGTAATCGGTACATCCTTACAGGTTTATCCCGCAGCTAATTTAGTTCATTTTTGTAAGTCAGAAAGTCAAAAATATATCATAGATCCACATGTCGATTCTTTTCAAATTCCTTCCGACTTTATTCGGATTCCAGCAAATGCAATCTCTGGTGTTGAGGAATTATATAATTTACTAATGAACTCTTTGTGATTAATACTGTTTTGAGAAAACAATAATCCTACTTTTGTAAAAAGATTTAACATGACATTGGACCAATTTAAAGAAGAAATAATTCAAGGAATTCCAAAAGAAATCCCAGTGAGAGGAATAGATAATTCTCAAATCAATCATGCGCCAAAGCGAAAAGATATATTGACAAACGATGAGAAAAAATTAGCATTACGGAATGCATTGCGTTATTTTCCATCCGAACAACACGCCATTTTAGCACCAGATTTCTTGCAGGAATTGTCTGATTTTGGTCGTATTTATATGTATCGATACCGTCCGGATTATAAGATGTATGCTCGTCCAATTGATGAGTATCCTGGGAAATCCTTACAAGCAAAAGCGATCATGTTAATGATTCAAAATAACCTGGATTACGCGGTGGCTCAGCACCCACATGAATTAATAACGTATGGAGGAAATGGAGCCGTATTTCAAAATTGGATTCAATATCGCTTGACAATGAAATATTTATCGGAAATGACAGACGAACAAACGTTGGTGATGTATTCCGGTCATCCCATGGGATTATTCCCGTCTCATAAAAATGCCCCAAGGGTAGTAGTTACCAATGGTATGATGATCCCAAATTACTCCAAACCAGATGATTGGGAAAAGTTTAATGCGCTTGGTGTTACCCAATATGGTCAAATGACAGCAGGATCTTATATGTATATTGGTCCGCAAGGAATTGTTCACGGTACAACCATAACTGTATTAAACGCAATTCGTCGAATTGCAAAAAATAGAGATGATATAAAAGGAAAATTATTTGTTACTGCGGGATTAGGTGGGATGTCTGGTGCTCAGCCAAAAGCGGGAAATATTGCAGGTGTAATTTCTGTGACCGCGGAAGTAAATCCAAAAGCTGCAAACACAAGACATTCTCAGGGATGGGTAGATGAACTTATAACTGATTTAACTGATTTAACTACGCGCGTTCGTTTGGCAAAAGAGAGAAAGGAAACTGTTTCAATTGCCTATTTGGGGAATATTGTTGATGTTTGGGAGAAATTTGATCAAGAAGATATTTATATTGATTTGGGTTCTGATCAAACCTCATTGCACAATCCTTGGGCAGGAGGTTATTATCCAATTGGACTAAGCTTGGAAGAGTCGAATGAAATGATGGCCAATGAACCTGAAAAATTTAAAGGTTTTGTCCAAGAAAGTTTAAGAAGACATGCTGCTGCGATAAATAAACATACGGCAAAAGGCACCTATTTTTTTGATTATGGAAATGCTTTTTTATTAGAAGCATCGAGGGCAGGTGCAGATGTTATGGCTGAAAATGGAATAGATTTTAAGTATCCTTCCTATGTTCAAGATATTTTAGGCCCGATGTGCTTTGATTTTGGCTTTGGTCCGTTTAGATGGGTTTGTGCATCTGGAAAGAAAGAAGATCTTCAACGTACCGATGAAATTGCGTGTCAGGTCCTGGAAGAAATGATGACGAATAGTCCATCCGAAATTCAGCAACAAATGGCTGATAATGTTCAATGGATCAAAGGAGCTCAAGAAAATAAATTAGTAGTAGGTTCTCAAGCACGGATTTTATATGCCGATGCAGAAGGGCGTATGAAGATTGCTGAAGCTTTTAACAGCGCAATTGCTAAAGGTGAAATTGGCCCCGTTATTTTGGGACGAGATCATCACGATGTTTCAGGAACCGATTCTCCATACAGAGAAACATCAAATATTTACGATGGTTCTCGTTTCACTGCGGATATGGCAATTCAAAATGTTATAGGTGATAGCTTTCGAGGAGCGACATGGGTTTCTATTCACAATGGTGGTGGAGTAGGTTGGGGAGAAGTGATAAATGGTGGATTTGGGATGTTGTTGGATGGCGGTGCTGATGCCGAACGCAACTTAAAAATGATGTTGCATTGGGATGTAAATAATGGCGTTGCTAGAAGAAATTGGGCGCGCAACGAAAATGCTGTTTTTGCAATTAAACGAGCCATGGAAGTTGAACCCTTATTAAAGGTTACTATACCGGTAAATGTGTCCGATGAATTGATGAATCAATTGGAATTCTAAATAGTATTAAATGAAACCTAATGCTTTACAATAGTTGCAATTTTAGACAGTCCTTCAACACGTAAAAAATAGGTTCCTTCCGCAAATTGAGATATTGAAATAGTTTCATTTTCAGATTTAATCACAATAGAAATAATGATTCTTCCCGTAAGGTCATAAATTTCTAATTTTTTACCGACAAAATCAGTTGGAAGCGAAACCAAGACATTTTC
>CANLAQ010000098.1 GCA_947488235.1 Flavobacteriales bacterium
AAGTGGGTAAAAGCGATTATGGAAGATAAATTGCCTTGGATACATACATCTGAACTTAATGCATTTGAAAACAAACTGGCAAGGCTATATGGCGTGCAGCCCATTCCCGATAATTTTTTATTGAATCCCCAGGGAGAAATAATTGCCAGACAATTGAGAGGTAATGCTTTGTCAGACATTTTAAAAAAGGAAATAAAATAAACACCAATCATCAACAACAAACGCTGCTATGAAATATTACTTATTGATCATAATGCTTATCACGGGACAGTTGACATTTGGCCAATCAAACAGTTTTACCTTATCCGGAAAAATAAAAGGGCTTGATGCAACAAAAATATTCCTTATCATCTTTGATGACGCATTTAAGAGTGGTTACAGAAGAGATTCTATAAAAGTTGAAAACGAGGCCTTCGTTTACACGGGTACTGCAGACAAGCTCATGTATGCATCTATCAGCCCAAATGTGGACAGGGTTGTGAAAAAAGGTCCTGGCGGCGGATATTATCCAGCCAAGTCTTCTTCAGTTCAATTGTTTGTTTTCCCTGGCGCAAATATAAAATTGGCTGGTAAGATTACTGATTTTGTCGATGTATATCCATCAGGTGACAATATAAACAATGACTTTGCCAAACTCAATAAAGAGATCTATCCATTGTTGAATCAAAGTGTAAATGTGAGTGTAAAAATTTCAAACAAAATTGTCACAGATTCTGATGTAATAAAGAAAATGAAAGACACTGCTGCATTATTGGACAAGCAGGTAATCGCAATAAAAGAAAATTTCATCAATGATCACCGTTCATCTGTGGCGGCCATCTGGCTGCTGTCAGACATGATGATCCGATCCCAGCTCTCTAATAATTTGGCCACGGAGATCTTTGGGAAAATGAACAAAGAAAAACTGGTTGATGTTTCTTTTTATGCAGATGTCGCCAAACGAGTAGATGGGTTTACATTGACAGCAGCTGGCAAAACGGTTCCGGATATAAATTCTATGAATACCTACACTGGAAAGAAGTTTGATCTTTCATCACTTCGTGGAAAATATGTAGTGCTTGATTTTTGGGGTACTTGGTGCGGGCCTTGTATCTCTGGAATGCCTAAAATGAAAGAATACCTCGATAAATATCAAGCGAAACTGGAAATTGTTGGTGTGGCATCAGAATCAGATAAAGGAGAGCGTTGGAAAAAATTTCTAGATGAAAAACCTCAATACCAATGGCACCATGTTTTAAGTACAAAAACGGAAGACTACATATTAAAATTTAGTGTAGCTGGATTTCCTACTAAAATAATTGTTGATCCTGCAGGCAAAATCATTGGCAGGTTCGTTGGAGAAGACGATGAGATATACAAGAAGCTTGATGAACTGCTCAAATAAACAATAAACGTTACCATTTATAAAATATCTTTTTCTTTGTTGATAAGATTCTTCCACGAATAGAACCCATCTCCAAATTTTAAATATATAACAAGCATGATAAGTATTGTTGTAGCAAATGCAATTTCTTTAGGGTAATTATCACTTCCCGAATCAAATAGAAATATAATTGCAGCGATTATTATTGGTATTTGTATCAGAATTGCGATTCTGCTATATATGCCAATAAGGATGAAAAATCCTCCTAAAATATGTATGAAGGGGATCAATAAATTTAAAATTGTAAGCTTCTCAAGTATAGCATTTTTAGAAATCAATGTTTCAATAAGTACTTTATTGCGAATGAAGCTTACTCCTTTGATGAATAAGGTAAGTCCTAAAATTACCCGAAAAATCAGTGATATTATTCGATTGTTTATTTTTGTCATAATAAATAGTTTCAATCACTCCTGCCATCTTTTCACGATAAATGTATGTCAATGCAGTGCCCAAAAAAATGATTAAAATCATTGATGTATAAAAAAGATGAATAAAATAGGATTCTGTTCTACTTTTGAGTGAAACCCGCAACTGAATGATTTACCTGCATAAAATTTTACCGGCTTTGTTATCGCCTTACTTGCTCTTCTTCGTATGCATTATTGTAGGGCTGATCAAAAGGAAATATGTCATCATCTGGTCTGCATTGATTATCCTGCTAGTGCTTTCAATGCCAGTTGTCTCCTCTTTTTTTTACGCTCAATTTGAGAAGAGGGGAACAAGGAAAACTCCTGCAGCAATTCAACCTGCTGATGCGATTGTGGTACTAAGTGGCATGACCCAATCAGTTCTGACCACAAATGGTATTATTAGTGAATGGAATGACCCCGATCGTTTTTTTGGCGGCATGGAATTGATCAAGGCAAATAAAGCCCCTGTGATTATTTTTACCAAGGCAAAAATTCCTTGGATAGTCGGTCCACCTGAATTTGAACTTCTTCAGAAAACCGCCATGGAAATGGGGCTGCCAAGCAGCAGAATCCTGATTACGGGTGAGGTTGAAAACACCGAGGATGAAGCAAGAGAGGTTAGTAAATTACTGCAAGATAAAAGGCGTCGCATCATCCTGGTCACTTCTGCAAGTCATATGTCAAGGGCCCTGATCAACTTTAGGAACAAGGGGCTGGATGTACAAGCCTATCCGGTAGATTTTAAGCTCGGTGAAGGTATAATGACACCGATGGACTTCATCCCCAATCCCGGCTCATTGTCAACAATCCAAAAATGCGTCAGGGAACTGATGGGAGCCATTTACTATCGGATGAAGATATTTGTGAAATTGTAATGTAGAAAAATGCATTGTCGTGGACTTTTTTACAACCTTCCACATCATTTTAAAACAACCCTGCTCAATCCCCAATTTCCTTTTTCAATTTCTTTCTAAAATCCCTTATCCTGTGAAAGGTGATGTGGTTTGCATCATGGGAGCCATCTGTTTTTTCTCCGTAGGCAGTTCGAACGGCTGCAATGATATCATTGTTTTCAATTGTCCAGTCTGCGTATTGGAATCCATGCTGTTTGATGTCCGGACTGTAAAGCACTGTGTAATGTTTTTTCCAGTGGATGAGGTCTTCAGATGAAATCAAGACAAGCGTATTCCTTGCCCTTTCCAATGCATGATTCATCGCCTTCGCTTTTTCCTTTTCTGCAATGGGAGCATAGTTGGCCAGTGACCAGTATCGCTTGGATACCCCGTCGTACCTGATGCTGAATTT
>CANLAQ010000099.1 GCA_947488235.1 Flavobacteriales bacterium
TAATTATTCATAATGGAATTATAGAAAACTACGCTCCATTAAAAAAAGAATTAATTAACAGAGGTTATGTTTTTCACTCGGATACCGATACAGAAGTATTGGTAAATCTAATTGAAGATGTTCAAAAGAAAGATAATTTAAAATTAGGTAAAGCGGTTCAAATTGCCCTAAACCAAGTAGTGGGAGCTTATGCAATTTGTGTGTTTGATAAACATAAACCAAATGAAATTATTGTAGCTCGTCTAGGAAGTCCTTTAGCGATTGGTGTAGGTGAAAATGAATATTTCATTGCTTCAGACGCTTCTCCATTTATCGAATATACTTCCAATGCTATTTATCTCGAGGATGAAGAAATGGCAATTGTAAGAATGGACAAACCTTTAAGAATTAGAAAAATTAAAGACGATTCTCTAGTTGATCCTTATGTTCAAGAATTACAGATGAATCTAGAGCAAATTGAAAAAGGAGGATACGATCATTTTATGCTGAAAGAGATTTTTGAACAACCAAGCGTAATAAAAGATACTTATAGAGGTCGATTACATGCAAATAGTGGTTTAATTCAAATGGCAGGTATTGAAGATAATATCGAAAAATTCCTAAATGCAGAAAGGATACTAATTGTAGCTTGCGGTACCTCATGGCATGCTGGATTAGTTGCGGAATACGTAATTGAAGAATTTACAAGAATTCCTGTTGAAGTTGAATATGCTTCTGAATTCCGATATAGAAACCCAATTATTAATGAAGGTGATGTTGTAATTGCCATTTCACAATCAGGAGAAACTGCCGATACTTTAGCTGCAATTAAATTAGCAAAAGAAAAAGGGGCGTTTGTATTTGGAGTTTGTAACGTAGTAGGTTCCTCTATTTCTAGAGAAACTCATGCTGGAGCATACACTCACGCTGGACCAGAAATTGGAGTGGCTTCTACCAAAGCATTTACAACCCAAATTACTGTGCTGACCATGATTGCCTTAAGAATAGCTAAAGCAAAAGGTACTATGACCAATTCTGATTTTCATCGGTACCTACAAGAATTAGAATTAATACCTGAAAAGGTTCTTGAAGCACTTCAAACCAATGACAAAGCGAAAGAAATAGCGGCGACATTTAAAAACTCACACAATTGTTTGTATTTAGGGCGTGGATACAATTTTCCAGTAGCTTTGGAAGGAGCATTAAAATTAAAAGAAATTTCTTACATCCATGCGGAAGGTTATCCAGCTGCAGAAATGAAACACGGCCCAATAGCTTTAATAGATGAGCACATGCCCGTGGTTGTTATTGCACCAAAGTTGGGTCATTATGACAAAGTGGTTAGTAATATTCAAGAGATAAAATCAAGAAGTGGTAAAATTATTGCAATTGTAACTAAAGGAGATACGCAAGTTCGTGATTTAGCGGATTATGTAATTGAAATTCCTGAAACCGCTGATGCATTATCACCTTTAATTACCACAATTCCATTACAACTGTTATCCTACCATATTGCGGTAATGAGAGAATGTAATGTTGACCAACCTCGGAATTTAGCAAAATCGGTTACGGTGGAGTAAACCATTAAAAAATAAAATAAAAAGCGCTCTAATATGGAGCGTTTTTTTTATTTTTAGAAAATAGATAAATTTTTACGAATTACTTAATGAAATGTTAAAATTAAAAGCCTTTGTGGAATAAAATTAACAGATTAAATAAAAACGATGTGAAAAATTTAAAGATTTAATTTGATAATTTGCTACAATAAACAAGGTCAATCTATTAAATATTAAATTTATTAGATGATTATTTAAAAATATAAAAATAAATACTAATTTAGCTACATTAACAAACAAATTTTAAACCACAATGAGAAAACACTTACTTATTTTGACATTGTTTTTTTGCAGCGTTTCGTTTGCACAAAAAGTAGTTTCAGATTCAATTAAAAAGAACACAGTATTAGACGAGGTTGTAGTCTCTGCTTCTAGAACTCCTGAAAAAGTTTTACAGTCGCCAGTTACAATTGAAAGAATGGGATTAAAAGAAATCAAAAAAACAGCTTCCCCTTCCTACTACGATGGTTTAGAGAATCTAAAAGAGGTTCAAATGAACACGAGTAGTTTGACTTTCAAATCAATTAATACAAGAGGTTTTGCAACAGTAGCTAACGTAAGATTCATGCAGTTAGTAGATGGTATGGATAACTCGTCTCCATTGCTAAATTTCGTTTTAGGTAACATGATTGGAATTTCAGAAATTGACGTTCAAAGTGTGGAATTACTTCCTGGAGCTTCTTCTGCGTTGTATGGTGCAAATGCTTTCAACGGTATTTTATTTATGAACAGTAAAAACCCATTCACTAGTGAAGGTATTAATGGTTATGTGAAATACGGACAAACAAGCCAACAGGCTGCAGGAGTTAATAGTTTTGCAGATTATGGTGTAAGAGTTGCCCATAAATTCAATAACTATTTTGCTACAAAAGCAAATTTTACTTACATGAAAGGTACCGATTGGTTCGCTACCAATTATGACGATAAAACTGTAGCTGGAAGAGATAGAAGTCACTACGGTTATGACGGTATCAATGTATATGGTGATGAGGCGGCTACAGTAATTGGGGCGCCAACTTTGCCAGATGATAAAGTTTCTAGAACAGGTTACAAAGAAATTGAATTGACAGATAACGTAGCTTCAAACACCAAACTAGACTTTTCTCTTCACTATAGACCATTTGGAAATGAAAATTTAGAAGTGATTTGGCAAAGTAAATTTGGTTTTGGTAATGCCGTTTACCAAGGAGCCAACAGATACTATTTGAATAACTTTTTCATGCAACAACATAAATTAGAATTTAAAGGGAAGAACTTCTTTGTAAGAGGATACACTACTACTGAAGATGGAGGAAACTCTTATGACATGACTTTTACTGCTATTAATATTAATAGATTAGCAAAATCAGACACAAACTGGTTCACCGATTATGGAACTGCTTATGCAAGGTCAACTTTATTGTTAGGACAAACTCCTGCTCAAGCTCATGCAGGTGCTAGAAATTTTGCCGATTATAACATTTCTCCAGCGGGATTAAATTTAACTCCAAATATTGATCCAGCAAATCCAAGTGCTCCAAGAGGCATAAGATTTG
>CANLAQ010000100.1 GCA_947488235.1 Flavobacteriales bacterium
ATCACAGCTCTCACTGGCATCACAAATTCAGATATTCAAGATAATTCTGTCCCTCTGGAAAAAGTTGCAAATGAACTTTCTGCAATTATTACCAAATATCAATGCTTTGTTAATCCTGTTACTTGGGGTTCTGGTGATGTTACTTGTCTACTTAAAGAGTTCAAAGATTTAAATATTCGTTTCCCTCACTTTGGCAGAAGAGAATTAGATGTTAAACAACTCTATATTTTCTTGATGCAAGCCCAAAACAAATCATTCAAGGGTGGGTTATCCTCTGCAATGGGTAAGTTCCATCTGCCTTTCTCTGGGAAGGCTCATAGGGCTGATATCGATGCTAAAAATACTTTATTATTTTATTTTGAACTATTAAAAAGACAAAAGAAATTAGAGAATATGGTTTCTACAATAAAATTAATTTAATATTATTGTTTCACAATTGATTTTATAATATTATATGTTTGTGTTAAGAGCGATAATTCAGTGTGGAATTATCAATAAATAATTAAAAAATTTAGGAGAATAAATTGAAAAATTCCAAGAAGAGTGCTTTTACACTCATCGAACTTTTGGTTGTTATTGCTATCATTGCGATTCTTGCAGCTATCCTTTTCCCTGTATTCGCACAGGCTCGTGAGAAGGCGCGTCAGACATCCTGTCTTTCAAATATGAAGCAGGTAGGCCTTGGGCTTCTTATGTATGCCCAAGATTATGATGAGAACTATCCTCGTGCAGACTACTGGGATTCTCGTCCACCATTGAACCCAGCAGCAACTGGTACTTTTGCTGCCCGTGTCAATCACTACAAGTGGCCAGCCTGGGTCCTTCCATACACCAAGAATGTAAATATTTTCCGCTGTCCTTCCCGAACCCGCGATCAGGTTGCGTGGGATCAGAATGGGGAATATAAGGGCGATGGCTATGCCTTGAACCTTTCTCTCAGCGGTCGTCCAATCAATCCATCGGGCGAAAATCCTTCATTCCTTGGCGGAACTCTTGCTGGTGTGCAAACTCCTGCTGATACCTGGGTTCTCATGGAATTGCGTAATCAAGTATCCTTCTCATACATCAGCTCCTCAGGTGTACTTTGGCCAGCTGCTCTTCGTGAGTCTTGGACCCCATATTTGATGCCTTCAGGTATTCCAGACAAGAATAATGCACCACACTCCGACGGATTGACTTTTGCATATGTTGACGGACATGCCAAGTATATGAATGTCAAGGCATTCCTAGCACTATGCCCAACATCAGCTAGTTATGCTGTACCACCATGTACATTCAGGACTAACGCAGGTGGCGGTTCAGGCTTCAATACATGTTCAGGTAACCCGACACCTTCT
This sequence comes from Flavobacteriales bacterium, assembly GCA_947488235.1. Lineage (GTDB taxonomy): Bacteria > Bacteroidota > Bacteroidia > Flavobacteriales_D > Crocinitomicaceae > UBA952. The sequence continues at coordinate 1,338 of CANLAQ010000100.1, forward strand.
TATGTTGGTAGCTGGCCTTTCTGGGGCCTTTATTAGGATTAAATTATGGAACATAATATTGATCAAGCCACAAAGATCTACACAATTTTTTGTGATCTAGATGGAACCATTTGGGAGCAGGGCGATCCATCTGAATTGGCAAAGCCAGGTTATCAACCAAAAATGATCCATGGTTCTCTTGACAAAATCAGAGAATGGGATTCAAAAGGCTACAGGATTATTCTTACCACTGGACGCAAGGAAAGTTTGCGTGAAGTAACTGCTAAACAATTATCTTATGCAGGTGTAGTTTATGATCAATTAGTTATGGGAATCGGAGGCGGATCGAGGGTTCTTATCAATGATTTAAGATCCAACGGTGATAGATCCGCCTTTGTATTTCAACCAGAGCGAAATCAAGGCATTGCTGAAATAGACTTGTAATATACCCTGAATTCAAAAAACGCTAATTTGATTGGTCTATCATAACTATCAATTTAAAGGTTTACTGGTCTAGGTAAAATAAATTAATTTTATATAAGGTTAATATTATGCCAAAACCAGTGAGGATATCACAATTACAATCTAAAGAATAATGATTACTGTTATAATACCCAGCAAGGGAAGAGACACACTCAAATTGGCGCTCTCTTCCCTTGTTTTTCAAACAAATCCCAAATGGACATGCATAGTTGTATTGGATGGAGTCGAATACAATGATAAAATTGATGACCATAGAATAATTTACTATTCAATTAATAAATTAGGCAATGATGTCAATGGTGCGGGGCTTGTAAGGAATAAGGGTATTGAAATTGCTTCTACTCCTTGGGTTTGTTTTTTAGATGATGATGACACTTTTACTCCCGATTATATAAATAATTTTTATATAGAGTTAGAGCAAAATCCAGACATGGATGTATGTTTGTTCAAAATGAGTTTTTCGCCCGACAGGGATATCGTTTTACCACCAGAAGGCTTCAAGGAATTAGCAATCGGTCAAGTTGGTATTTCTTTTGTATTAAGAAAAAAGTTTATTGATGATCATTCTTTGAGATTTAAAAATAGTGGTGTAGAAGATTTTATGATGCTCAAAAGATGTGAAGATAATTGGGCAAAAATACATTATTCTGAATTCATTACATATAACGTAAGACATGGTTTTATATAGAAAAAATCCCCACTATGTAGTGAGGATTTCTTTGTCTAGATGGCTATAAACCTAACTCTTTCATTAAGCGTTCTAACATCACTTTAATTTCTTTGAGCTCATGCTCTGTTCTCAAATCGCATTCCAAATCATTTTGGATGGATTGATTTACTCCTTCAGACTGGTGATTCTGTCCCAATAATATAATCGGTGTGAATATAGCTGTCTGGAAAGAAAGCATAAGATTCAAAAGAACAAAAGGATAAGGGTCGAAAGCTGGGAGCAAGCCGCTCATAGTCAGCACGATATTAAGTAATATCCAAATAATCATAAAGAGAGTTTGGTACGAAATAAAGCGCCAACTTCCAAACAGATCGACGAATTTTACCGCAGATTCATTCCTCCACAAAGGAAAAATATAAAGGATGATAAAAGCCAGAAGTCTAGACTTGACCATCAAATACAACGAGTTTAATCTTTTCATGGATTTGCCTCCAAACGCTCGCAAAAACCCTTCGAGATCAAATTGTTATTTGATTAATTTTATCTATTCTTCTTAATTTCTAGTCATCCTTTCAATGGCATTTTGCTTTTCAATTTTTTCTCTTTCA